>NZ_JBKBOV010000035.1:0-55168 GCF_046293535.1 Massilia sp.
GGCGCAGCCGAAGCCCCGGCGCAAACCCGTGCGCCGGCCGCCCAGCTTGCGCACGCCGCCGGCCCCGCCCCTGATCGCGTCCACCCAGGACGACGCCAGCTTCGCCGTGGCCCCGCCGCCGCTGCCCGAGATCGAAGCAGGCCCCCAGCCCCTGATCGCCAGTGCCGAGCCTGAGCCGCAACCCGAACCGGACCAGGCGGCCCTCGCGGCACTTGCGGACGAGGAGGCCGAAGGAGAAGCCGAGCGCCGGCGCGAGGAAGCGCTGGCCGAAGCAGCCCGTATTGCAGCCGCCGAGGAGCAGCAGCGCCTGGAGGCCGAGGCCGAACGCCGCTTGCGCGCAGAGCAGGATCGGCTTGCCGCGCAGCGCGCGCAACAGGAGCGGCTGGCCGCCGAGCACGAACGCGCACTCCTGGCCCGGCGCGAGGCCGCGCAGGCCGAAGAACAAAGCCGGGCGGAGCGGGAACTGGCGGAACGGCTGCAGGCGCAGCAGCGCCTGCAGGAACAGCAACTGGCCGAACGCCGTCACGCCGAGCAGCTCTCCGCCGAGCAGCGGCAAGCGGAGCAGCTCGCCGCCGAGCGCGCGCGGATCGCCCGCCAGCAGCAGGAAGAGCGCGAGCGCGCCGACGCCGAGGAGCAGCGCCTGGCACGGCTGCGCGAACGCGAACAGGCGCTGGCACTGCAGGCCGAGCAGCAGCGGGCGGCCGAACGCCTGGCCGCGCAAGAGCTTGCGCGCCGCCAGGCCGAGGCAAGCGAGCGCCAGCGTACTGAGGAACTGGCGCGGCGCCAGGCCGCCGAGGATGCGGCGCGCCGGCAGGCCGAGGAGCGCGCCCGGTCCGAACGCCTGGCGCGTGAACTGGCCGAGGAAGCGGGACGCCGCATCGCGGCCGAGCGCCGGCAGGAATCGCCGGGACCGGGCAGCGGCAGCCCCGGTCCGGGCGGCCCGGGCAGTGGGAGAGGGGACGGCGCATTGCCGGCCGGCAGCGTGCCGGGCAGTGCGATGGCTACCCGCGCGCGCGAACTGCTGCGTGGCCTGAGCATTCCGAACGTGGCGCCGCCGCCGGCCCGGCCGGAGGATGCGCCTGGCGCGCGCCGGGTACTGGCCGACGGTACCGAACGCGACGTGCCGCTGCGCCTGTACATCGACAGCGTACGCCAGAAGCTCGAACGTACCGCGGTCCTCGGCGGCGCCAGGTTCTCGGCGCGCGAGGTGCGGATCGACCCCCTGGTCAGCCTGACGCTGCGCAGCGACGGCAGCGTCGACGACGTGACCATCGTGCGCTCGAGCGGCCGTGCCGACATGGACGATGCGGTGCGCCGCTTCGTCCAGCTCAATGCGCGCTACGCCGCCTTCCCGCCGAACGTGGCGGCGCGCTTCGACATCATCGAAATCCGCCGCGTGTGGCGTTTTGCCGACGGACTTAAATTACTGGAGGAAATTCGCTGAGCCATTGCGCAGCCGCTGTTTGATCAGCTGCAAAGCCAAGCCTGATAGACACCGTACGCTGAACTGGACCGTTCAAGTATGACGTCTATTTTTGATAGGCAACAATCATGGCTGCGATTTGTTCAGTTGCAATATCAGGTTACCGCCGGCTGGTGCTGTTGCCAGTGCTGGCGCTGACCCTTTCCGTCTTCCTGCCGGGTTGCACCACCGGCATCCAGTTCGCCGGCGGCGGCAAGGACGGCGCCAGCGATGCGCCGCCCACCGAGATCATCACCGAGCAGCTGATCGAGAGCGAACGGCGCGCGCTCGCCGAGCAGTCGCGGCAAGATCTTTCCCCGCTGATCGTGCGCAACCCGGCGCCCTACACCATCGGCCAGGGCGACGTCCTGTCGATCGTCGTGTGGGACCATCCCGAGCTCGCCGGCAGCGGCATGACCGCCGCCACAGCCGCCCTCGACAGCGGAACGGCCTCGCCCAGCGCGGTCCAGCCCGGGTTTGCCGTGGACCACATGGGACGCATCCAGTTTCCCCTGATCGGCCTGCTGCACGTCGAGGGCCAGACCGAGGAGCAGGCCAGGGCGCTGCTCACCAAGAAGCTGGCGCGCTACATCGCCCAGCCCAGCCTCACCCTGCGCGTTCAGTCCTACCGCAGCAAGCGGGTCTACATCGACGGCGAGGTCAAGGCGCCCGGCCTGCAGGCCATCAACGACATCCCCATGACCCTGGTCGAAGCCTTGAACCGCGCCGGCGGCATGCTGCCGAGCGCGGACCAGAGCCGCATCATGATCGAACGCGGGCCCAGCCGCTACATGATCAACCTGCGCGACCTGGTGCAGAAGGGTGTCAACCCGGGCACCGTCTTGCTGAAACATGGCGACGTGGTGCGCGTCCATTCGCGCGACGAAAGCAAGGTCTTCGTGTCCGGCGAGGTCGTCCAGCCGCGCGCGCTCACCATGCACAACGGCCGCCTGACCCTGAACGAGGCGCTCGGCGAGAGCGGCGGCGTCAGCCCCCTGAGCGGCGACGCGCGCCAGATCTACGTGGTGCGCAAGACGCCCGAACGCACCCGCGTGTTCCAGCTCGATGCGCGCGTCAGCGGCGCGCTGGCGATGGCCGAATCCTTCGAGCTGCGGCCGAAGGACGTCGTCTATGTCGCCGCCTCGCCCCTGGCGAACTGGAACCGTCACCTGAGCCTGCTGTTCCCGGGCGCACTGACCAACGCGGTCGGCGTGACGACCCGTCCCTGAACACCCGATCCCGAGCAAGGCCCGCCACCATGAGCAATCCAGCCGACGCCCACCCGCTGACCCACATCCCGCACAGCCCGCCCGTGCTGTCGGTGCCCTTCGACCCGCGGCCGCCCGAACCCCTGCCGGAAGAGTCCACCGTCGACCTGAAGGGCTACTTCAACACGCTGTACGACAGCCGCTGGCTGATCGGCAGCATCACCGCCTTCATCACCGTGGTGGCGGTCCTGTACGCGCTCGTCGCCAAGCCGGTGTACGAGGCCAACCTCATGATCCACGTCGAAGAGGAAAGCCCGAACGCGTCCAAGAACATCCTGAGCGAAGCCTCGTCCCTGTTCGAGACCAAGAAGGCGGCGATCGCCGAAATGGAGCTGCTGCGTTCGCGCATGGTGGTGTCGCGCGCGGTGGACAACCTCCAGCTCTACATCGAGGTCCAGCCGAAGTACTTCCCCGTGGCCGGCTTCTGGTTCGCCAACCAGAACGCCGGCAACCTGTCCACGCCGGGACTGTTCGGCTACGGCGGCTACGTCTGGGGCGGCGAGAAGGCCGACGTCTCGGTGTTCGAGGTGCCCGATTCCTGGCTCAACCGGGAATTCGTGCTGACGGCGCGGGCCGGCAACCGCTACCGCTTCTCCGGCGGCGGGCAGCGCCTGGCCTTCGACGGCACCGTGGGCCAGCGCTACCGGGTACCCCTGCCGGACGGCATGCTCGAGATCAAGGTGGACAACCTGTACGCGAACCCGGGCGCGCGCTTTCGCATCAAGCGCAAGTCGCGCCTGAGCACGATCCAGGCGATCCAGCGCTCGATGGTGATCACCGAGCAGGGCAAGCAGTCGGGCGTGATCGAGGTCAAGCTGCAGGGCGAGAACTCGGCGAGCATCAACAACCTGCTGAGCGAAATCGGGCGCGAGTACATGCGCCAGAACCTGGCGCGCAAGACCGAGGAAGCCGAGAAGTCGCTGGCCTTCCTCAATCAGCAACTGCCGATCCTCAAGCGCCAGCTGGAACAGTCCGAAGACCGCTACAACCAGTTCCGCAACGCGCACGGCACCGTCGACCTGCGCGAGGAAGCCCGCATGAGCCTGGCCCAGGCCGCGGCCGCGCGCACCCGGCGCATGGAACTCATCCAGAAGAAAACCGAGCTGCTGGCGCGCTTTACCGAAGACCACCCGATCGTGATGGCGATCAACCGCCAGCGCAAGGAAGTCGACGCCGAGATCGACGCCATCGCCAGCCGCATCCGCACGCTGCCGGTGATGGAGCAGGACGAGGCGCGCCTGACGCGCGACATCAAGGTCAACACCGACCTGTACACGGCGCTGTCGAACACGGCGCAGCAGCTGCGCCTGATCTCCGTCGGCCGGGTCAGCAACGTGCGCCTGGTGGACGCGCCGATCGCCCCCGAAAAGCCGATCAAGCCGAACCGGCCCCTGATCGTCGCGATGGCGGTCGTCACCGGCCTGTTCCTCGGCACCCTGATCGCCTTTACCCGCAAGGCCATGCGCGGCGGGATCGACGATCCGCAGAAGATCGAACGGATGCTGCGCGCGCGGGTCGTGTATGCCTCGATCCCGCACAGCGTCAACCAGGAAAAGCTGATGCGCAAGTCCAAGCCCGATGGCGTGTTGCCGCTGCTGGCCCAGATCCTGCCGGAAGACCCGGCGGTCGAGAGCCTGCGCAGCTTCCGCGCGGCGCTGCAGTTCTCAATGCCGCACTTCAAGAACAACGTGGTCATGATGGCGGGTCCGACGCGCGACCTGGGCAAATCCTTCATCGCCGCGAACTTCGCGGCCGTGATGGCGGCCAGCGGCAAGCGCGTGCTGCTCATCGATGCCGACATGCGCAACGGACACCTGCACCGCTACTTCGGCATCGAACGCGGCAAGGGGCTGTCACGGGCGATCGCCGGTGGCGCGACCGTGGACGAGGTCATCCACCGCAACGTGCTGGACCGGCTCGACTTCATCCCGACCGGCGAACTGCCGACCAACCGGGCGGAATTCCTCCTGCACCTCAACTTCGGCACCCTGCTGGAGACGGTCAGTCCACAGTACGACCTGGTGCTGATCGATCCGCCGCCCTTGCTGGCGGTGGCGGACGCCCTGATCATCGGCGCCCACGCGGGGGCCGTGTTCCTGGTGACGCGCTCCGCCGTGACCACCGAAGGCCAGATCAACGAGTCCATCAAGCGCCTGAACCATGCGGGCATCTCGCCGCGGGGCGTGCTGTTCAACGACATGGCACTCAGGCTGGGCGACTACAGCTCCCAGTATGGCGGCGGGCCGCAGCTCGCCTACGTGGCCTGAGCAGCGCCTGCCTGGCGACCCGGTTCGATGGGCGGAAGGCGCCCGTCGGCCGGCTGCATTCTTCAGGCGGCGCCGTCCATGAGCGCTGGCACGGACGCCTCGGCGTCCGCTGGCGCGCGTGGCAGTTCCGGCTGCTGTCTTTCAGCTTCCTGTCCCATCGTCCTGGCCATCCCACTTCGCCGGAAGCACGGCCGGCTGCAGCCGAAAGCCGCGCGTCTGCCCGTTGCCCCCTCCACAGCGGCAGATCACCGCAGCGTTCACCCAACCACAGCGCTGGCCCGGCGGAGGCTAATACAGTGAAAGCGCGGCGGCGCTGTCGATCCGGCGCCGTGCAGCCCGGCTCAGGCGTCCGCCCCAAGCGCGTCGCGTTGCCGTCCCCAGGCATGGGGGAAGACGGAGGAAGACAGAATGGCGTCTTGCCGCGAAGCGGAAAATGCAAAGGCCCGGCTTGCCTACGGCTGCCGGGCCTGTGACGTGGGCGCTGCGGACCCTCCGCCTTTCCGATCGCCTCAATCGGGCGACAGGGCGACCCGCACCGGCTTCGGGCGCGGGCTCAGGAGCAGGTTCTTCAAGCTATTGCGGATGCGGATGGTATGCCGCTCGAACAGCAGGTAGAAGCCATAGGCGGCCAGCACCAGGGCGCCGAGGAGGACGACATACCACAGGAAGTCGATGGCGGCATTCGGGTCGAGGCGCTCGCGCCCGAGGAACCGCTGTCCGAGGTGGCGCAGCAGGTAGATCACTGGTACATGGAGCACGTAGAGCGAGAACGAGAACTCCGAGAAGAAGACGGCAAGCCGGTTGCCGCGGACATAGGCCGGCGCTGCCGTGTCGACCGGTCGCTGGAACGAGGCCAGCAGGAGCAGGAAGGGAATGCTGCAGATGAGGTCCTGGACAAAGGAGCCCGGCACCAGGTCATCGTTGCTGCCACGCAGCCGGTAATAGACGAACAGCGCCAGCGTCATCGCCAGCAGCAGCGCCTGGAAGGCCTTGCCGCAATCGACGCGCACGCGCGAGAAGAGCGCGCCGAGTAGCCAGATGGCGAAATACAGCGAGATCATGTCGCGCAGCGTCGCCAGCAGCAGGATCAGGGCGGCGGCGGCGGCGGCGCGGCGCAGCACGCCGCCACCGGCAATCATGAGCAGCAACAGGGGGAACTGGATGTAGTACCAGGTCTCGTGCGCCAGGCTCCACAGCGGATAATTGCCGCCGTACTCGGGAACGGTAAGGGTCTGCAAGCCGAGGAGGTTGCCGGCGAGCGCGGTCGCCGAGAATTCGTTGCCCGGGTTGAAGTCGATCGGGCCGGGCGCGGCGGCGCCGATGACCAGGCCTACGGCCAGGCTCAGCAGCAGTGTGGGCAGCAGGACGGTCCAGAGCCGGGTGAAACGGTCGATCGCGTAATGGGCAAGGGCCTGCGGTTTGCCGATGCGGTTCATCAGGCTACCGCCCACCAGCCAGCCGCTGATGAGGAAGAACACGACCACGGCCTGGTGGGCGAAGCCGGTGACGAAGGCCAGGCCCATGTAGGCCATCGACGGATCTTCGAGTGTGCGCAAGCCGGGATAGATTTCGGCGCGCAGGTGCGCCGCCGCGACCTGCAGGGCAGCCAGGCCGCGCAAGGCGGAGATCAACAGCGACTGCATCGCGTTCTCGCCCAGGGGCGCCCGTGCTTGCCAATGTATCGAGGGGAAGGAAACCATGTGTCTCTCCATTGGTAGAAAATTGCTAGCCGCATGTATCCCAGGAATAGGGCTGGGCCTTGCCGGACAGCGCCAGCGCCACCTTGATCATCCAGTAACCGACATGCGCCGACTGCATCAGCGAGGCCGATGCGAAGAACACCAGCACGGCGCACAGGGCTGCGACGGGAGCCGTCGCGACGCCGTGCGGCTCCGCCTGGTACACGGTACCGAGGCTGGCGCAGGCGCCGAGCAACCAGCCGGCGGCTGCTTCCGCGACCGCATGCTCGTCCAGCCGGACCAGCGCGAAGGCCATCAAGAGCCCGAACGCCAGCCCGGCGCCGGCGGCCGCCAGCCCGGCCCTGCGCCCGGCCGGACGCAGCAGCAGGTAGCCGAGCACCGGGTACACCGCGGTCACGCCTGCCGCGTGGCCGCTGAATGCCTTGAAATCGAGCACCGCAATGTCGATGCCCCAGCCCATATAGGCGATCTTGCTGCCACCGACGAGCGCGATCGTGCCGCCGTACAAGAGCGTCCAGGCAAGCGCGGCGCGCCAGGCGCGGGCGGCCAGCAACCAGGCGCCGGCTGCCACGGCCAGCGGCAGGGTGAATTCAATGTCGCCGAGGTGCAGCAGTTGCATCGCAAGCCCGTCGCTTCAGCGCACGATGGCGGCAAGGGTGTGCGCCAGGATGCGCACGTCGCCCCAGAAACTGCGTTCTTTCACATAGCGCACGTAATAGTCCAGCTTGACCGGCAGCACGGCCTCGACATAGGCCCGTTCCGGATCGGCTGCGCGCGCCAGGATCGCGTTCTCGTCCTTGTAGCGGATGGCGGCCCAGTCGGTAATGCCGGGCGCGACCGACAGCACCACCCGGCGCTGCTCGGGCGGATAGCACTCGACGTAGCGCGGCACTTCCGGGCGCGGACCGACCAGGCTCATGCTGCCTTGGACGACATTCCATAGCTGGGGCAGTTCATCGAGCTTGTAGTAGCGCAGCAAGCGCCCGGCGCGGGTCACGCGCGGATCGGCGCCGACGGTCAGCTGGGGACCATCCATGGGGCGTTGGCGCATGGTGCGGAACTTGTAGATCGTGAACAGCCGGCCGCCGCGGCCGACGCGCTGCTGGCGGTACAGCACCGGCCCCGGCGAGTCCAGCCTGATCCAGAGCGCGATCAGTAGCAGCAACGGGGCCAGCAGGAGCAGGCCGGCGCCCGCACCGAGCAGGTCGAAGGCCCGCTTGCTCATGACAGCAGCTCGTGCAGCGCCGCGGCCACCCGGTCCTGGTCGGCATCGAGCATGCGGGTGTACAGCGGCAGCGAGAGCATTGTCTCGAAGCTGGCCTCGGCGACCGGGAAGGCCTCGGGGTTCAGGCCGCAGCTGTCGCGCCAGTAGGGCTGGCGGTGCAGGGGAATGAAGTGCACGCTGGTGCCGATGCCGCGTTCCGCCAGCTCGTTGATGAGGGTGTCGCGGTCGATGGGGGCGTCGTCCTGCAGCCGGACCACGTACAGGTGCCAGGCATGGGTGCTGCCGAACGAAGGGTGCGCCGGCAACTGCAGAGGCAGGCCGGCCAGGGCCTCGTCGTAGCGGTGCGCCAGCCAGCTGCGGCGCTGCTGGAAGCGGTCGATCTTGCGCAACTGCTCGATGCCGATCGCCGAGGCGATGTCGGTCAGGTTGTACTTGAAGCCGGCCGCGACCACCTCGTAGAACCAGGCCGGCACCCGGGAGGTGTAGCGGTCGAAGGCGTCGCGGTTGATGCCGTGCAGGCGCATGCAGCGCATGCGCGCGGCCAGTTCACTGTCGCGCGTCACCACCATGCCGCCTTCGCCGGTGGTCATGGTCTTGTTGGCATAGAAGCTGAAGACGGTGATGTCGCTGTCCAGGGTGCCGACCAGCCTGCCGTCGAGCCGCGTGGGGAAGGCGTGCGCAGCGTCCTCGATGACGCGCAGGCCGTGGCGCGCGGCCAGCGCCAGGATGGCATCCATGTCGCAGGCCAGGCCGGCGTAGTGCACCGGCATCACGGCGCGGGTCCGCGGCGTGATCGCCGCCGCGACGGCGGACGGCGAGATGTTCAGGGTGACCGGGTCGACGTCCACCAGCACCGGACGGGCGCCGAGGTAGCGCACGACTTCGGCGGTGGCGGTGAAGGTCATGGTGGGGACGATGACCTCGTCGCCGGGACCGATGCCCACGCTTTCCAGCGCCAGGTGCAGGCCGGCGGTGGCGGAGTTGACCGAGATCGCCTGCACGTCGGCGCCGAGGTAGGACTGGAATTCCTGCTCGAAGCGGCGCGTCGTCGGTCCGGTGGTTACCCAGCCGGACCGCAGGCAGGTTTCGACGGCCCGGATTTCCTCGTCGCCGATGTCGGGCAGCGCAAAGGGCAGGAAGGTCCGCGGGATGTTGTCCAGCGGGTCAGCGGTCGACTGCGAGGCAGCCTGTTCCTGTTCAGCCATGGGAAACCTCGTGTGCGAAAGTGGTCAGGAAGCGTTGTCCGAGGACGGGATAGGTGAGGTTGGCCAGCGCGTGGACGCGGCCGCGCTCGCCCAGCGCGCGCCGCTCGCCCCTGGACAGGGCCAGCAGGGACGCCAGCCCGTCGGCGACGGCGCGCGGATTCTCCGGCGCCACCGTCAAGCCGCAGCCGGCCTCCAGCACCGGATCGTTGCCGGCTTCGACCGCGTGCAGGACCGGGCAGCCGCCCATCATGTAGTCGATCAGTTTGTTGGGCGCGATGCCGAAGCGGTACAGGGGCTGGCGCTGCCAGCCGAGATAGGCGATGTCGATGCGCGCCATCAGGGCCGGGATCTGCGCCTTCGGGATGGGCGGCGCGAAGTACAGGTGCGCCAGGCCGAGTTCGCGCGCGCGCCGTTCGAGGCGGGGCTTCTCGGGGCCGTCGCCCACCAGCACGAAGGCGGCCGGCTGGTCGTTCATGAGGGCGGCGGCGTCGAGCAGGGTGTCGAGCGCATTGGCCAGCCCGTGGCTGCCGGCGTAGCCGACCACGGTGCGGCCCTGGGCGCGCAGGCCAGCCAGCAGGGCGTCGAGTTCCTCGGGCAGCGCCGGCGGCGCGGCCAGCCATTCGGCCGGGTCGGTGCCGTTCGGGATGACGTGCAGCTTGTGCGGCGCCATGCCGCGCGCCTCGAGGTGCTCGCGCACCTTGGGCAGGATCGACACCACGGTATCGGCATGGCGGCAGGCATAGTCCTCGGCCGCCTGCAGCAGCCGGATGAAGGGGTGATGGCGCGAGAAACCGCCCAGTTCCATCGGCGAGAGCGGCCACAGGTCGTGCACCTCGTGCAGCAGGCGCGCCCCGGCGAGGCGCGCGATCCGGTGCGCCGGCCAGATGTCGAGCGGGTAGGTGCTGGAGGCGATCACCACCTGCGGCGCCACCTCGCGCGCCAGCGCGGGCGCTTCACGCCACAGGCGCGCCACGAAGGCCGCCATGTTGCGCACCCGGGCCAGGCCGTTGCCGCGGTAGGGCGGCGTGGCGAACCAGGTGTAGTCGATGCCGTCGATGTTCTCGTCGCGCCGGCTGCGTCCCGCCATGCTCGGGGCGCGGGCGCGCACGTGGGCATGGCTGGCGGCTACGATCCGTACCCGGTGTCCGAGCCGCACCCACTCGCGCGCAAGGTAATAGGGCCGGTATTCCATGCCGTGGTGCACCGAGCCGGCATAGTGGTTGATCAGGAGGATGTTCATGGTGGTATCGAGGTGATGCGCCTCAGGCGCGCCAGGCCACTTCTTCGACCAGGCGGCGCATGTTGCAGCGCGTGCTTTCGACCCAGTTGGTCTCCCATTGCACCGGATGGGTGAGCAGGCAGATATGCCGGTACTTCCCGAGCGCCTCGAAAGGCGACAGCGGGTAGTAGTAGACCGGGTGCTTGCGGTCGCTGATGTAGATGTCGAAGCAGCGCAGCAGCGCGGCATCGTAGGATTCGCATTCGATGCCGCAGCGGCGGCGCAATGCGTCGTCGCGCAGCAGTTCGTGGTTGATGACCTTCAGGCGACGGTTGGCGAAGTCGCCGTGGCTCGCCACCGTCGTGAGCGGCATGCCCAGGCGCTCGACGATCTGGCCGACGTTGCGGGCGAACAGTTCGCGGATCTCGGGGAAGCGCTGGCGTACCGCGTCGGCACTGCGCAGGCGGTGGCGCTTGGCGAAATCGGCCACTTCCTCGTAGTGGTAGCTGGCTTCACTGCCGGCAGCCTCGATCTCGCGCATGAAACCGAAGTCCAGCGTGCAGAGCCGGAAGTAATAGCTCGCATGGACGCCATGGCGCGATTCGATGGCGAACATCTTCTTGGCGGTGCGCAGGTCGCTGTCGATATCATGCCGGTGCACGAAGCTGCGTTCCATGGGTTGCCCCTGGGCGCGCTCGCCGCCATAGGCCTGGCGGAAGAATTCGCGCACCGACAATTGGGCATAGCCGGCGCTGGCGACCTCGCGCACGAGGGCGTCGTACTCGCCGAGACGGCTCGGCATCAGGTAGTCCGCATAGACACGGTTGAGCATGGCGTTCATGGCAGGCTCATTGCAGGTGATAGCTGGCGCGGTAAGGGCGGAAGCCCAGGATGGTCTTGAAGTTCCGCAACCCGGGCTGGGCGCCGAAGAACGTGTCGTACATGACATAGCGCACCTTGCCGGCGTCGATCAGCCGGCAGATCGCTTCGCTCAGGAGCAGGTGCATGATGCCGTCGTTATTGCGGATTCCCATCATTTGGGAAAACGAAGCGAAATTCCCGTAGATACCCAGGGTGGCGTAGGCGACGAGCTTGCCTTGCGGATTTAATACGCCCCAATAATGGAAATGTTTTTGACGGTCGAAGCGTTCCTGTTTTTCCAGGTAATGCCCGTCCATTTTCCGGCCCTGCCGCACATCCAGGCTGGTATTGATCTCGTGGATATCGTCGACATGATCGTTGCGGTCGATTTCCCGCACTACATAACCGCGGCTGCGGGCCCGCTTGGCGTGATATCCGCCCTGGTTCTTGCCCTTGATGTGGTCCAGGTAGGCTTCGCGATTGGGGAATTGCGCGAGGTCGACCAGGGCGGCGCCGATGGTTTTATGGCGAATGATCTTGAAACGCGGATGCGGTTTCGTGTAATTGCGATAGGTTGCCTTGATATCGACCGGATCGATTTGCTGCGAGAAATGAAGCTGCGCACGCGGCAGCTTCATTACCTCGAGAAACGTATTGTAGTGTTGCAAAAACATAGTCGGTCTCATATATCCTTGATAACTGAACAATACGGCCGATGGCGCCGGTCCCTTTTAACCTAAGATAAAACCTTGGCTTTTAATCAATCGATTGAGCGAATTGGATGGGCGGACAGATTGCTTTGCTTAAACGGTTTTTTTCGAGTCGAATGCCCGGACAGCAGATCGGCATAGAACGCAATCAGCTTGGCTTCCTCGTTTTCCCAGTTGTAGCGATCGAGGACGGCGCGGCGGCCGTTGGCGCCCATCTCGCGCGCCTGGCGCGGATGGGAGGCAAGGTGGTCGATCGCGGCAGCGATCGCAGCAGGGTCGCGCGGATCGACGCACAGGCCGCAGCGGCTGCCTTCGACGATGTCGCGCCAGAGCGGAAAGTCGGAAGCGATCACGGGAATGCCGGCGGCCATGTATTCGAACATCTTGACCGGCAAGGCCTCGCGGTAGCTGGCGGTCGGCAACAGGGTGACCAGGCCGGCGAAGGCGCGCCCCATCACCCTGGCGATGCCCTTGCGGTCGAGGTGGCCGAGCGCATCGACACGGCGCCAGCCGGGGTGGCGCCTGACCTCGGCCTCCAGTTCGGCCTCGGCAAAGCTGCCGGCCAATGCCAGCCGCGCCGGCGTGCGCAGCAGGGCGCATGCCTGGACCAGCTCGCGTACGCCGCGGATCGCCGAGATGCTGCCGACATAGCAGAAGCTGGCGCGCGCCTCGCCTGTGGGCGCCGGCCCCGTGAACTCCTCGGCGCGCGGGTAGTTGTTGACGTCCACGAGCAGGGCCTGGTGCGCGGCCAGCCGGTCGCGGATGGTGGGTGTCGCCGCCAGCACGCCGTCGAAGCGGCGCAGTGCGCCGCCTTCGAGCATGCCGTAGGCGCGTGACAGCAGGCGCGCGTTGCGCGGCGACAGGTAGGGTTTGTCGAGCAGCTGGTTGGGGACGTCCTCGTGGGCGTCGAAGACCACCTTGCGACCGCCCAGGGCGAGCCGCAGGCCGACGGGAATCAGCTCGGGGTCGTGCAGTTGGTAGACGTCGGCGCCGAGCGCCAGCGCCGCGCGGCCGACCCGCCAGGTGGTGCGCAGCATGCGTTCGCCCCGTCCCGAGGGACGTCCGACGTCGACGATCCGGATGCCGTCGCGGCAGGCGTCGCCGAGGCCGTCGGCCACGACCAGGGACAGTTCATGTCCATGGCTGGCGAGGCTGCGGCACTGCTTGACGAAGATCCGTGTATCGAAGCGCGGATGTGCCGAGCTCAGGTGCACGATACGGGCCATGTTTCCTCTCGTACGAATATGGCGCGGACGCCGGTGGTGGGGCAGGGGCATGGCCGCAAGAGGATCGGCGCCATGCGTCCCTGCCGCGCGCCGTCTTTCAGGCCGCCTTGCCGCCGGTCTGCTCGGCAACAGCTTCGTCGCGCAACTGCGCCAGTCCCTGGGCCAGCGCCTGCACCACGCGATGGGCGCTGGGGCGGTCGAGATAGGGCCCCATCGGCAGGCTCAGTACCTCGTGCGCCAGGCTGGCCGCCACCGGGCAGCCGCCCGGGCTGGCCCAGTGGGCGTAGGCCGGCTGGCGGTCGATCGGCACGGGGTAGTGGACCGCGGTCGGGATGCCGGCCGCGTGCAAGACTTGCTGCAGGCGCTCGCGCTGCGGGACCAGCACCGTGTACTGGGCGTACACGCTGGTCCGGTCCGGCTTGCAGCCGACCGGCTCGAGCATATCAGCGGGCACACCCGCGAGCGTGCCGGCGAGCAGGTCGTCGTAGCAGGCGGCGGCGCGCTGGCGTTGCTCGATTTCCCACTCGAAGCGCTCGAGCTTGGCCAGTACGATGGCGCACTGCAGGGTGTCCATGCGGCCGCCGACGCCGATGCGGGTGTGCACGTAGCGGCGCGACTGGCCGTGCACGCGGATCTCGCGCATGGCGCTCGCCAGGCCGTCGTCGCTGGTGAAGATGGCGCCGCCGTCGCCGTAGCAGCCGAGCGGCTTGCTGGGGAAGAAGCTGGTGCAGCCGATGGTCGACAGGTTGCAGCTCTTGCGGCCGCGGTAGCTGGCGCCGAAACTCTGGGCCGCATCTTCGATGACGGCCAGGCCGTGGCGTTCGGCGATGGCGTTGATCTCGTCCATGTCGGCCGGCTGGCCGTACAGCGACACCGGGATGATGGCGCGGGTGCGCGGGGTGATGCGCGCCTCGAGCAGGCGGTGGTCGAGGTTGCAGGTGCCGGCCTCGACGTCCACGAACACCGGGGTGGCGCCCAGCAGCACGATCGCTTCGGCGGTGGCGATGAAGGAGAAGGGCGTGGTGATGACTTCGTCGCCGGGCTTGATGCCCAGCGCCATCAGGGCGATGATCAGGGCCTCGGTGCCGGACGACACCGTGATGCAGTGGCGCGCGCCGGTAAAGCCGGCCAGGCGCCCTTCCAGTTCCGCCACTTCCGGCCCCATGATGTACTGGCCGTGGTCGAGGACCGCCTGCATGCGTGCATTGATCAGCTCGCGGGAGGCGAGGTATTGCGACTTGAGGTCGATGAAATCCATGGGGTCCTCGTCAGGGTTGGAGGGCGGCGCGTTCGAGGTGGCAGGCGCCGTCGTGCAGCACGTACAGGTCGCCGGTGTGGGGGCAGCGGGCTTCGGCCTCGCGCCCGCCGGCGCTGTCGGCGCCGGGCAGGGGCAGGTCCAGGCGCTCGCCGAAGCGGCTGATCCAGCCGATCTGGCGCGCCGGCACCCCGGCCACCAGGGCAAAGGCGGGCACGTCGCGATTGACGACGGCGCCGGCGGCAACGAAGGCGTATTCGCCGACGGTGACGCCGCACACGATGGTGGCGTTGGCGCCGATGGTGGCTCCGCGCCGCACCAGGGTGCGCCGGTATTCGTGCTTGCGGGTCACCGCGGCGCGCGGGTTGTAGACGTTGGTGAACACCATGCTCGGGCCGCAGAACACCTCGTCTTCGAGTGTGACGGCGTCGTAGATCGAAACATTGTTCTGGACCTTGACCTGGTTGCCGAGCACGACGTCGTTGCCAACGTACACGTTCTGGCCCAGCGAGCAATCCTCGCCGATGCGGGCGCCGGCGCAGACATGGGCGAAGTGCCAGACGCGGGTGCCGTCGCCGAGGGCGGCGCCGTGGTCGACGATGGCGCTGGAATGGATGACGATGGCCATGATCAATACTCCAGCGGCAGGGCGATGCGCTTGCCATCGCGCGCCGAACGGTAGGCCGCGACCAGCACCTCGAGCGACTTCAGCCCTTCGCGTCCATCGGTTTCCGGCTCGGCCTCGCCGCGCAGCACCTTGATCACGTTGTCGTAGTAGAGCGGATGGCCGAAACCGTAGACCGAAGTGGTCTGGTAGCTGGCTTCCTTGACCCGTTCGTCGTCCGGATCGGGCGCGGCGAACTCCCACTGCTGCACTTCGTTGACGGCGACGCCGCCGATACGCGCGGTGCCGTGCTCGCCGAGGATGGTGATCGAGCCTTCCAGGTTGCGCGGGTAGGTCAGCATGGTGACGTTCATCGAGCCGAGGGCGCCATTGCGCCAGCGCAGGCTGATGACGCCGGTGTCCTCGACCTCGATGTCGCGCGCCAGGGTGGCGGTATAGGCCTGCAGGCTTTCCACCGGGCCGACGATCCAGTCGAGCAGGTCGACATAATGGCTGGCCTGGTTCATGAAGGCGCCGCCGTCGAACTCCCAGGTGCCGCGCCACTTGGCGCTGTTGTAGTACGCGTCGGGGCGGGTCCAGAACACGTTCAGGTTGACCATGTAGATGCGCCCGAAGCGTTTCTTTTCGACCGCGCTCTTGAGCAGCTGCAAGGTGGCGTTGCGGCGGTTCTGCTTGACGACGAACAGGCGCACCCCCGCGGCATCGGCCGCCGCGACCATGGCCTTGCCGTCTTCCCAGCGCGTGGCCATCGGCTTTTCGGTGATGACGTGGTGCCCGGCGCGCGCCACCTGGATCGCCTGCTGCGGGTGCAGCCCGGACGGGGTGCAGAGCACGAAGGCGTCGGCTTCGCACTCGGCCAGCATGCGGTCCAGGCTACGAAAGGCACGGGCGCCGGTGGCGGCAGCGGCCGCTTCGAGGGCGCGCGAATCGACGTCGCAGACCCCGACCAGTTCGGCGCGGTCGTGGTGCTCGCGGATGGCATTCATGTGGTTCTGGGCTATGCGGCCGCAGCCGACCAGGGCGAAGCGGATCTTGCGGTCGAGGATGGCAGGGGGGTAGGAACGCATCGTGTTCTCCGGCTTGTTCGGTGTGTGATTGCCTTGGTTTCGTGACGTGGGCTTGCGGCTGGTATCCGGCTCAGGCCTTGACGACGTTCGGCAGGCGCTCGGTGTAGACGCCGCGGGTGTCGACGATCAGGTTGGCGTACTGGCGCACCAGCTCGTAGTCGAAGGCGCTGTGGGCGGTGGCCACCAGCACCACGTCGTAGGAGGCGATCGCGTTCGGCGTGAGCGGCACGCTGGACAGCTCGAAGCGGTGCTCGCGCATGCGTGGGAACACCGGCACGTGCGGGTCGGAATAGTCGACGGTGGCGCCCTTGCGGCGCAGGATCTCCATCAGGGCCACCGAGGGCGACTCGCGCATGTCCTCGACGTCTTTCTTGTAGGCGATGCCGAGCACCAGCACGCGGCTGCCCATGATCGAGCGCCCGCGTTCGTTCAGGGCGTCGGTCACCTTGCCGATCACCCAGTGCGGCATGTCGCTGTTGATTTCGCCGGCCAATTCGATGAAGCGGGTGTGGACGCCGTATTCGCGCGCCTTCCAGGTCAGGTAGAAGGGGTCGATCGGGATGCAATGGCCGCCCAGGCCGGGACCCGGATAGTAGGGCGTGAAGCCGAAGGGCTTGGTGGCGGCGGCGCGGATCACTTCGTGGATGTCGATGCCCATGCGGTCGGCGATGATCTTCATCTCGTTGACCAGGCCGATGTTGACGGCGCGGTGGATGTTCTCGAGCAGCTTGGTGAGCTCGGCCGCGCGGGTGGAACTGACCGGGACCACGCGGTCCACGGCGGCGCGGTACAGGGCCAGGCCGGCTTCCAGGCAGGCGCCCGTGGAGCCGCCGCAGACCTTGGGAATGGTGCGGGTCTGGTAGTGCGGGTTGCCCGGATCTTCGCGCTCGGGCGAGAACACCAGGAACAGGTCGCGCCCCACCGTGAAACCGCGCGATTCCAGGCGCGGGCGCAGTTCCTCCTCGGTGGTGCCGGGATAGGTGGTGCTCTCCAGCGACACCACCTGGCCATCACGCACATAGGGCAGCAGGGCGCTGACGGTGCCGAGCACATAGGACAGGTCCGGCTCGCGGAAGGCGTTCAGCGGGGTCGGCACGCAGATGATCAGGGCGTCGGCCTCGCCGGCGCGGGTGAAGTCGGCAGTGGCTTCGAAACCGAGCTCGCGCGCCGAGCCGATCGCCCGGGCGTCGATGTGCTTGATGTAGCTCTCCCCGCGGTTCAGGCGTTCGACCTTCTCGGTGTCGATGTCGATGCCGAGCACCTTGAAGCCTTGGGCCGCATAGCAGAGGGTCAGCGGCAGGCCGACGTAGCCGAGGCCGACAATGCCGATGACGGCGGTGCGGTCCTGCAGCTTGGCCAGCAGCTGCTCCAGGTGAGGGGAGGTGTTCTCGTCGCGCATGTGTTTCCTCGTCGGTCAGTGGCAGTGGGGTGATGTCAAATCCGGAAAGGCACGAACTTCTTGATCAGGCTCGGCGCCTGGGTGTCGGCCACCAGCGGCGGTGGCGTCACCGGGGAGGTGGGCACGTACTCGGCGACGATGGCCTTCACCATCGATTCGATCGTGCCGCGCTCGTGGGTCTCGCAGGCCATCATCAGGCAGGTGATGCAGGTTTCCAGCACGCTGGGGCGCAAGGCGCTTTCCTTCATGCGCATGATGCGCGGGTGCTCGCTCGGAAAGACGGTGCCTTCGGTCAGCAGTTCCTCGTGCAGCTTTTCGCCGGGGAACAGGCCGACGAACTGGATCTCGATGTCGCCACGCGGGTTCTGCGGTGACCGTTCGGTGAGCCCGGACATGGCGATCATGGTGCGGGCCAGGTCGACGATCTTGACCGGTTCGCCCATGTCGAGCACGAACACGTCGCCGCCCTTGGCCATGGCGCCGGCCTGGATCACCAGCTGGGCGGCCTCGGCGATCAGCATGAAGTAGCGCGACACCTCCGGGTGGGTGATGGTCAGCGGGCCGCCGCGGGCGATCTGGCGCTGGAACAGCGGGATGACCGAGCCGGACGAGCCGAGCACGTTGCCGAAGCGGACCATGCAGAAGGTGGTGTGGGCGCCGTGGCGCACCGCCGCCGCCTGGAAGATCAGCTCCGCGATGCGCTTACTGGCGCCCATGATGTTGGTCGGGCGCACCGCCTTGTCGCTCGAGATCAGCACGCAGGTCTCGACCTTGTGCTGGGCGGCCGCGCTGGCGACGACCTGGGCGCCGATGACGTTGTTGCGCAGTCCTTCGACGATGTTGGCCTCGACCAGGGGCACGTGCTTGTAGGCGGCCGCGTGGTAGATGGTGTTGACCTTGCCGTCGCGCAGGATACGCTCGACCAGTTCGCTGTTGCAGACCGAACCCAGGTGGGCATGGATGGCCAGGGCCGGAAAGCGCGCGCTCAGCTCCTGGCGGATGGTGTACAGCGCGTATTCGGAATGGTCGAGCAGGTGCAGCTCGAGCGGGGTCAGCGTGACGATCTGGCGGCACAACTCGCTGCCAATGGAACCGCCGGCGCCGGTGACGAGCACGCTCTTGCCGCGTACGCAGCGGGCGAACAGGTCGAGCCGTGGCGGCACCGGCGCACGCCCGAGCAGGTCCTCGAACTTGAGTTCGCGGATCGAGCCGTGTGCCGGCGGCCGGTCGTCGGCCAGGTCGACCAGGCGGCTCAGGATCTTCACCGGCACGCCGGCCTGGCCGAGGCGCTGCATGATGTCGCGCAGGCGCTCCGGGGACACCGAGGGCAGGGCGATCACGATGGTGCGGATGCCCTGGGTCGTCACCAGTTCGGCCAGGCGGGTGGTATTGAATACCCGCAAGCCGGCGATCGTGCGTTCGTTCAGGGCGCGCTTGTCGTCGAAGAAGCAGACCGGGCGGTATTCGTCGCTGTGGCGCATCGCCTGCGCCAGGCGCGCGCCGGCGTCGCCGGCGCCATACACGGCGACCGCATCCGAACTGGCGGCGCGCCGCCCGCCATGGGCGCGCAACAGGTTGCGCAGGCCGATACGGGAAATGACGACATACGAGAAAACCACGAACCAGTAAATCGCGAGCGCGCTGCGCGGAAAACGCGGCTCATTCATGATGATTAATACGACATACACGCACAAAATGGCGAATGCGAGTGCGGCTCCGGTAAAACTCAATAAGCGCTGATCGATGAAGCGGATGACCGCGCGGTATAAATCGGACACCGAAAATGCGGCGATCGTGACCACGGCGACCAGCGCATAGGAGGCCGGGCCGAAATTCTGCGCAAGCTGCAAATCGCCACCCCGTAATATCATCGCGATCAGGAAACAGACCGGCAGTGCCAGCAGGTCGCACCCCACCATCAGGGCGATTTTGCTGGTGCGGCTCATCGACACCATCCGTACGCAAAGCTGGCTGAAAAGATCGGATCTGAAATTGGACATGGCAATCCGCTGCGGTTAGGAATTAATGAAAGCCTAGAGAAATTCGGGCGCGGCAATGCATAAAGCGAGATAATCCGGTTCTTATCCAGGAGTGAAACAAGTAAATAAAAGAAGTTTTGTAAATTTATTATCAGGCGGCTACTACTAATGGAGTTTGACCTGACTCAACGGCGGCAGGTGAATTAATTCGAAAGGGTCGAAAAATGAATATAGGAAATGAAAATAGGAAATAAATCGCCTATTTCATTTCCATTGATTATTTAATTGATGAGCGGAACTGATGAGCAGGCAGCCGGCGTGCCTGGAACGCGCCGCCGGGCGCCGCGAATCGAGAGGAGGGGAAATGACGACGCGCCGGCAGGCGGCGCGTCGGAAGGGGCGGGAAGCGCCGGCGCAGCCGGCAGCGGGTCAGGCCTTCGGGCGTCCCGGACGTGGTTGCGGCGCCATCGGCGGCACCGTGATCTCTTCGTTCAGGCGCAGGAACTTGAAGCCGGCCAGCACCTGCCCGGGCTTGCCCTCGCGCGCATTGCGCGCCTCGCGCTCGCTGGCGCGGGCGATGAAGGAGTCGAACGTCTCTTCGCGCACTTGCGGCGCCTGCGAGTGCAGGAAGCGGCGCTCGCCGTCCGGCCCCAGGACCACCAGCCCGACGTGCGAGGCCCAGTATTCGCCGTTGCGGGTCGAGATCACGTTCACGAAGTCGCCTTCCTGCAGCTGGCCGGCGATCGCCGCCACGGCTTCCTTGGCGACGAAGGCCTGGCGGCTGCTCTCGACCGGAATCTCGCGCACCGTGTTGTGGCGGGTGCGCAGGAAGCGCGCGCGGTCCACCGTCATCGAATAGGACGGTCCGCCCGGTCCGGCCAGTTCGGCGCTGACGTCGCTCACCAGCCAGCGGTTTGCCACGTTCCAGTCCATCTCGGTGTAGTGGTTGCGGGTGGCCACGCCGATCACGCCGTCGCGGTAGCGGATCCGCTGCAGCATCCAGAAGAATTCTTCCCAGGACTGCGACAGGGCCATCGCATAAGTGTGTTCCGCGAAGACCACGCAGTCGCTTTCCTTCAGGCTGAACAGCGGCAGGTTGTCGTGTATCTCATACGGAAATTCGCCCAGCAGGTGCAGCGAATAGGGCTGGCCAAGGTTCTTGCGGCCGATCGCCGCGATGCGCTTGCGCAGGTCGGGTTCGGCCGTGTGGATGTGGGCGATGTAGCGCCCCGCTTCCTGCGGCGTCATCTGGTAAATGGGTTTCTGCAGCACCACGGCCAGCGGCGTCTCCGCGGCCGGCATGGTGGAGGACTGCGGAGTCGGTGTGGTGCTGGCGCAGCCCGCGAGGGCGGCGCCGGCAAGCAGCATGCTGCTGAGGCGTATGGCGATGCGCATTTGTAAAAAAGAGACACTCGGTACGATGAAGATGCTGCCAAGCTACCGCCGCGCCTGCGAAAAAGGGAATGAAATTTTGTTTGTTCACTATAACTTCCGAGTGTTTGCATAAGTACATTCCTCAAAGTTATATAGACGCGAACACAAGTGATTATTCAGCAAGCTTCACATCATCAATACTCCCGACCATGGCAGAAGGTGCCTACCAGTTGCATACCAATAGCTATAATCTCAGGAGAGACGTCATGTTCAAGCAGAAGCCGCTCGCAGCGGCCGTTTCGTTGGCCGTTTGGAGTCTGGCCGCCGCCTCCGCCGTTGCGCAGGACGCACCCGCGGGCCAGATCCAGACCGTCGAGGTCACCGGTATCCGTGCCTCGATGGCCAAATCGCTGGCCGTCAAGCGCGATTCTTCCGCCAACGTCGAGGTGATCACCGCCGAAGACGTGGGCAAAATGCCGGACAAGAACCTGGCCGATTCGCTGCAGCGCCTTGCCGGCGTGGCCGTGCGTACCGACTACGACGAGGCCGAGAAAGTCGCCATGCGCGGCACCAACCCGGACCACACCCTGATCCTGTTCAACGGCCACACCGTCTCGGGCGGCGACTGGTACTTCGCCGACCAGCTCTCGAGCAGCCGCTCGACCAGCCTGTCCTTGATGCCGTCCTCGGTCCTGAACCAGGCTGTCGTCTACAAGACCTCGCAGGCCAACATCGTCGACGGCGGCATGGCCGGCACCATCAACGTCAGCACCCGCAAGCCGCTGGCGCAGAAGGAACGCCTGACCGGCGTGATCAACCTGGGCGCCGTGTACTCGCAGCTGCCGAGCAAGGCCGCGCACGACACCAACGCCTCGATCAACTGGAAGAACGAATCGAGCACCTTCGGCTTCATCCTGCAGGGCTTCGCCGAGAAGCGCCATTCGCGCCGCGATTCGGCTTCGCGCTTCGCGTACTCGGGCGGCAGCGGCTGGGACGTCATCAACACCTCGACCATGCTGGGCATCACCGACGAGTCGCTGGCCGGCACCGGCTACAAGGCCTCGGACCTGAACGGCGTGCGCATCCCGGGTTCGATGAGCATGGAATACGTGGAAGGCGTGCGTGACCGCAAGGGCGGCATGTTCTCGGCGCAGTTCAAGCCGAACAACGACCTCGACATGACCATGACCGGCTTCCATTCGGAGATGAAGGCCAATAACTTCGGCCGCCTGAACGCCGGCGCCATGTTCAGCATGCTGCGCGGCCTGGGCGGCCCGCAGGGCGGCGCCGCGCCGACCGACTCGAACGGCAAGCGCGTCTATGCACAGATCAAGAACCCGGTGATCGTCACCGAACGCACCATGTACGGCCATGAGCTGAAGGTGCTGAAGGCGGCCGACATCGTCTACCCGAACGGCACCACCCCGCAGTACATCGGCGAAACCGAAGGCGCCTACCGCGACGGCGCCAAGGCCAGCAGCGCCTTCCTCGACCTCGACGTGAAATACCGCGTCAGCCAGGACCTGACGGTCAAGGCGCTGCTGTCGGTCACCAAGGGCGTCGGCGAGACCGCGCTCGACCAGGGCCTGACCTACACCCGCTACGGCACCGGCGTCTCCTACGCGCTGGGCAGCCTGTACGACGCCCCGTTCGTCAAGTGGTATGGTACCGGCCCGAACGTCCCGGGCCGCAACGCCGACGGCAGCGGCTACGTCCTGACCGGCCGCGCAGCCTCGGGCGTGACCACCAACGACCGCGAGAAGAGCCTCAACCTCGACGCCGAGTACAAGCTCGACAGCACCTACGTCAAGTCGCTCGAGTTCGGCGTGCGCCACGCCGACCACCGCCGCGACAGCGCCCGCCGCTTCCCGCAGCTGCGTAGCGGCAACCTGGAATCCTTCGCACCGACCGGCGCCTTCAACTTCCAGCCGATCCCGTCGGACTTCGGCGCCGACCTGGACGGCCCGGCAGGCTGGGACAACACCAGCTGGACCCTGACTCCGGACGCGCTGAAGGCCTATTTCGCGGCCAACTACAAGCCGACCAATGCGGAATGGGAGCGCCGCGTCTCGACCGAACTCGACATGCGCGAACGCCAGAGCTCGGGCTACCTGATGGCCAACCTGGAAGGCGAACGCTGGTCGGGTAACGTCGGCCTGCGCTATGTGCGTACCCAGGTCAACGCCAACGTGCCGTCGCCGATCCCGGCAGGCACCTGCCCGCGCACCGAACCGGGCAAGCCGGCGACCACCTGCGCCGCCGTGCCGGGCGCGATCACCACCGCCAGCGACGGCGTGCAGTACTACGACGGCGTGCCGTTCAATCCGCTCGCCGGCGTGATGTACTTCAAGCAGGCCAAGGAAAGCACCTTCAACAACCTGCTGCCGAGCCTGAACCTGCGCTACGAGCTGACCAAGGACCAGATCCTGCGCTTCGGCGCCAGCAAGACCATCTCGCGCCAGAACTACAACATCCTGGGCGCCGGCTACGGTTCGCCGACCTGCACCGACGGCTTCTGCCAGGTCACCGGCCCGAACCCGAACCTGGAGCCGCTGTTCGCGAAGAACCTGGACATCTCGTACGCCTGGTACTTCGCGCGCCGTTCGATGGTGGGCGTGAACCTGTTCGCCTCGAACATCACCGGCTACCCGAAGACGGGCGTGGCCGGCCAGGACACGGTGCAGCTGCTCGACCCGCGTGACAACGTCATCAAGAACTTCGCGGTGAACTCGGCTTCGCAGCAGGGCGCGCGCATCCGCGGCATCGAGCTGATGTACGAGCAGCCGTTCGGCAGCACCCCGTTCGGCTTCACCTCGAACGTGAGCCGCGCCAAGACCGAAGTGGACGATGGCCGTCCGATGGTGGGCGCTTCCGAGTACGCGGCCAACCTGGGCGTGTACTTCGAGAACGACAAGGTCTCGGCGCGCCTGGTCGCCAACTACCGCAGCGAGTACGTCAACACCTCGACCGCGCCGGCGCCGAACGCCAACAGCCAGGGTCTGTCGACCATCAACGGCATCCTGATGCCGGTCGCGCCGACCATGGCCGCCCCGGTGACCACGCTGGCCTTCAACGCCAGCTACAACCTGCGTCCGGACCTGGTGCTGTCGTTCGACGCGACCAACCTGACCAACGTGAAGCGCGCCTACTACCGCTACAGCGAAGCGGAGCAGCAGAAGCTGGACGTGTCGGGCCGCATCTTCTACCTGAACCTGAAGTACCGCTTCTGATTCCGGTGTAGTGCATCCAGAGGGGAGCTTCGGCTCCCCTTTTTTCGTTCCTGCCCGATCCTTCTTCCACCCGGCCCCGCCGCCCTGTAGGAGACGGCCTATCGAACAATGTGCGGCACCTAACGGTGGAATCCGGAGCCCATCGGTAACATGGGAACCGTCTGAGTGAGGGACCTGTGCGCCAGCCGCACGGTGCCAACAGCTCAACAGGTTAGCCGGTCGCCTCGAGGACCGGCACCAATTTCGGGCCGCGCCCAGGCGTCGGCCCCAACGGAAGCGGAGGTCGCCATGTCCGAGATCAAGCAGCCACCCAAGCACCTGGTGCGTGAATACCTCGAGCGCCGTGCGCGGGAAAACGCGCCGCCGCCGACGCCGGAGGAAATCCGCCGCCAGCTCGGCTGGGGCATGCTGATGCCGTCCGATCTCAAGATGGGGACCAACCGCTCCTGATCCCGCGCCACGACGCGGTCCACCACCGTCCACAGGAGACAAGCATGACCAGAAAGATCGGCAGCAAACACGAGGCGCAACACCGCGGCAAGAAGGAGCGCCAGGAGATCCGCCGCACCAACATCGCGCGCGAAGCGGTCAAGATGGCCGAGGCCCGCGCCAAGTACCGCAACCAGGCCAAGGGTCGTCCGGCGATGGACCTGTCGGCGTCAAGCTGAGTTTTACCGAAGCAGTTTGCCCAACTGGCCCGCCTACGCACAGGCGGGCTTTTTTTCGCCTCGCCATTCGCCGTCCGCGCCGCCGTCCGCCGAATACTTCGCCATTCACCGCCGCCATACCGCCATTCACCGAAAGGCGCTGTCCATTCATGTTGCTGTTCCGGTATCGTGTGTCCATTCCACACACGAGGAGTCACGCATCATGCATACCGAAGAAGCTTACCGCTGGCGCAAGCAGGCCGTCCTGGGCCTGGTCCTGATCGCCGTCGGCACCATCATCCTGCTCGACCGCATGCACTACATCGACGCCGGGGCCTACTGGCGCTACTGGCCAATGCTGCTGGTCGTGGTCGGCATTACCCAGACCATCGGCTATCCGAGCCCGCGCGAATTCGGCAGCGGCCTGTGGATGGTCTTCATCGGCCTGTGGCTGTTCGCCTGCTTCAACCATGTATTCGGCCTGACTTTCGGTAACAGCTGGCCGCTGTTCATCCTGGCCTGGGGCGTGGAACTGGTGTTCCAGCCCCTGGTCGCCCGCCGTTTCGCCCAGCAGCAGTCGGCCCTCAAGGGAGTGGAGAATCGACATGAAGGATAATTTCCAGTCGAAGGGCGTCACCAGCCAGGTCGTGCTCGGCCTGCTCGTGATCCTGATGGGCATGCTGCTCCTGCTCGACAATCTCGATTTCATCGACATCCGGCGCGTCCTCGGCTTCTGGCCGATGGTGTTCATCATCGCCGGCACCGTGAAGCTGTGCGATACCCAGAGCCGCAACAGCCAGCTGCTCGGGGGCCTCCTGGCCGGACTCGGCGTCCTGATGATCCTGGACCGGATGGACATTATCGACTTTAACATCCGTACCCTGTGGCCGCTGTTCCTGATCGGCGCCGGCGCCTTCGTGCTGTACAAGGCCCTGGATGCGCGCCGTGCGGGGCCAACGGCGTCGCTGAAGGACGAGGCCGATCCGGGAAGCGACGTGGTCGACGTGGCCGCCATCGTCGGCGGCTTCGAACGCCGTGTCACGACGCAGAACTTCCGCGGCGGCGAGATCACGGCGGTGATGGGCGGCTGCTCGCTCGACATGCGCACCGCCTCGATCCAGGATGAAGCGGTGATCAACGTGTTCGCGTTCTGGGGCGGTGTGACCATCAAGTGCCCGCCCGACTGGACCGTCGTCCTGCAGGGGACGCCGATCATGGGCGGCTTCGAGGAGAAGACCGCGACCCCGCCGCACAGCCAGAAGCGCCTGATCATCCGCGGCTACGCGATCATGGGCGGCGTCGAGGTGCGCAACTGATGGTGCTGGCGCGGCGCGGCAGTGCGCTCTACCTGCTGGCCTGGCTGATGCTGGGCCTGCTGCTGGCGGGGCTGATCGATGCCGCCACCGGCGCCAGCCCGGGTGCCTGCCTGCTGTTCGCGCTGCCGCTCACGCTGTTCTACGCGGTCGCCTGCGGCTTCTCCAGCTACTACCTGTGCCGCGCCTTTCCGCTGGCGCAGCGTCCGCTGGGAACGGTGCTGTCGGTGTTCTTCTTCAGTGGCCTGAGCGCGGCGCTGCTGTGGTGCGCGGCGGGCAGCGCCTGGGCGGCCGTATGCCGGTTGCTGCTGGCCGAGGAAGACGCGGTCGGCTTCACCCGGCCGTTTGGGGCCCTGATGCTGGGAATCGGAATGCTGCTGTACTGGATGACGGCAGTGGGCCACTACCTGGCGCTGGAATTCGAACGGGCGCGCCGCGCCGAGACGCGCGAGCTGGAATCGCGCCTGCTGGCGCAGGACGCCGAACTGCGCATGCTGCGCACCCAGATCGACCCGCACTTCCTGTTCAACAGCCTGAACTCGATCAGCGCGCTGACGGCGATCGACCCGGGCCGGGCGCGCGACATGACCCTGCAGCTGGCGGGCTTCTTCCGCCAGACGCTCGGACTGGAAGCGCACCGCAAGGTGCGCCTGCGCGAGGAGCTGATGCTGGTCGAGCGCTTCCTGGCGATCGAAGGGGTGCGCTTCGGTCCGCGCCTGCGCTTCGAGCACAGTGTGGGCGAGGGCGCGCAGGAATGCCTGCTGCCGCCGATGATCCTGCAGCCTTTGGTGGAGAACGCGGTCAAGCACGGGATCGGCGGACTGCTGGAAGGGGGTAGCATACGACTGCATGCCGAGCGCTCCGGTTCGCTGCTGCGGATCCGGATCGAGAACGATGCGGACCCGGATGAAACGGGAACGAAGGAAGGCAAGGGCATCGGCCTGGTGAACGTGCGCCAGCGCCTGGCCGCGGCCTATGGCAGGGATGGCAGCGTGCACTGGGCACGCGAGAACGATCTATTCCGGGTGGAGTTGGTGCTGCCCGCAGAGACGGAGGAGAAGTAAGCGATGCGAGTACTGATCGTCGACGACGAACACCTGGCGCGCGCGCTGCTGCGCGAATACCTGGCCGGCCACCCGGACATCGAGGTCGTGGGCGAATGCGCGAATGGCTTCGAGGCCGTCAAGGCCATCGGCGAGCTCGACCCGGAGCTGGTCTTCCTCGACATCCAGATGCCCAAGCTCGACGGCTTCGAGGTGGTGGAGCTGGCCGGCAGCAAGCCAACCTACATTTTCGCGACCGCCTACGACCAGTACGCGCTGAAGGCCTTCGAGGTGCACGCGATCGACTACCTGCTCAAGCCCTTCAGCCGCGCGCGGCTGGCGCAGGCGCTGGAGCATGCGCGCAGCCGCCGGCCGCGGCCGGAGCAGATGCAGGCGGTGGTGCAGGATGCGGGCCGGCGCCGCGGCTACCTGGAGCGGGTCCTGATCAAGGACGGGACGCGGGTGCACGTGGTCCCGAGTGGCAGCATCGACCATATCGAGGCGCAGGACGACTACGTGCAGGTGACCGCGGCGGGCAAGGCCTGGCTGAAGAACCAGCGCCTGTCCGAGCTCGAGGCCCAGCTCGACCCGCAGGTGTTCATCCGCATCCACCGATCCTGGATCGCCAACCTGGGATCGATCGCGCGCATCGAGCCGTCCAGCAAGGACAATTACTGCGCCGTGATGAAGGATGGAAGCAGGCTGCCGATCAGCCGCAGCGGCTACCAGAAGCTGCGCGAGCTGATGCGCTAGGACGCGGCGGCGTCCACCGCCCACCAGGCCGGCAGCAGGGCGCGCACTTCGGAACGGGCGAAGCGGTCGTCGATCAGCCAGACCACCCCGCGATCCTGCTCGGTACGGATCACGCGCCCGGCGGCCTGCACCACCTTCTGCATGCCGGGATAGAGATAGGTGTAGTCGTAGCCGGCCCCGAACATCGCCTGCATCCGCTCGCGCAGCTGCTCGTTGACCGGGTTCACCTGGGGCAGGCCGAGGGTGGCGACGAAAGCGCCGATCAGGCGCTCGCCCGGGAGGTCGATGCCTTCGCCGAAGGAGCCGCCCAGCACCGCGAAGCCGACCCCGCGTCCGCCGGGGACGAAGCGCTCCAGGAAGGCGGCGCGTTCCGGCTCGCTCATGCGCCGTTCCTGGCGCCAGGCCGGGACGTCGGGATGGCGCGCCTGGAGTTCTTCCAGCACCTGTTCCAGGTAATCGAAGCTGCTGAAGAAGGCCAGGTAGTTGCCGGGACGCTCGGCATACTGGCGCGCGACCAGGTCCGCGATCGGCCGCAGCGAGGCCGCACGGTGCTGGTAGCGGGTCGAGATGCGCTTGGCCACGTGGACCTCGAGCTGGCTGGCGGAAAACGGCGAGGCGACGTCGGCCCAGGCGGTATCTGGCGGCATGCCGAGCAGGTCGCAGAAGTAGTGCCAGGGATTGAGGGTGGCCGAGAACAGCGTCACCGAGCGGGCCAGCGCGAAGCGCGGCGCCAGGAAGGGCGCCGGCACCACGTTGCGGATGCTGATGGTGGAATCCCTGGCGCCGCACCTAGCCAGGTCGCACAGCGAATGCGCGCCGAAGGATTCGGCCAGGCGCAGGAAGGCCAGGGCGTCGAAATGGAAGCGTTGCAGCTCCGGGTCGAGCGGCCCGGGGACCTCCACCAGGAAGTCGTTGACGGCGCTGGTGGCGTTCTGCAGCGCGTCCAGCAGCTTGTCCGGCACTTCGGGCAGGACCTGGTAGGGCGCGGAGGGCAGCGGCGCCTCCTTGTCGACGCCGCTCCAGGCGCGTCCAACGCGCTCCAGAGCCTTCTTGACGACCCCGGGCGCGTTGGCGCGCGCGGCGCGCAACTGGCCGCGCTCCAGTTCCACGCTGTACATCGCGCGGGCGCGCGAGACCATGTTGTGGGCTTCGTCGACCAGCACGCTGGTCTTCCAGCCGCGCTCGAGCGCCAGCGCGTAGAGCATGGCGCTGCCGTCGAAATAATAGTTGTAGTCGCCGACCACCATGTCGGCCCAGCGCGCCATTTCGCTGCCGAGGTAGTAGGGGCAGACCTCATGGGCCAGGCCGACTTCGCGCAGGGCATCGCGGTCCAGCACGGCCACCCGGGCGCTCGCCGCGCGCGCGGCCGGCAGGCGGTCGTAGAAGCCTTTCGCCAACGGGCAGGCGTCGCCCTGGCAAGCCTTGTCGGGATGCTCGCAGGCCTTGTCGCGCGCCGTCAGTTCGAGCACCCGCAGCGGTATCGTGCGCCCGGCACCCAGGCTGGCGGCGGCATCGAGCGCGAGGCGCCGGCCGGGGGTCTTGGCGGCCAGGAAGAAGACCTTGTCCAGGCCTTCTGTCGGCATCGCCCTCAGGACCGGGAACAGGCTGCCCACGGTCTTGCCGATGCCGGTCGGCGCCTGCGCCAGCAGGCAGCGTCCGCTGGTATTGGCGCGGTACACGTTCTCGGCGAGCTGGCGCTGGCCGGGACGGAAATCCGCATGCGGGAAGCGCAGTGCGCCGAGCGCCGCGTCGCGCGCCGCGCGGTGCGCCGCCTCGCTGTCCGCCCAGTTCGAGAAGCGTTCGCACAGCCCGGCGAACAGGGCGGCAAGCTCTTGCGCGCTCCGGGTTTCGCGCAGCACGGTTTCCTGGCCGCTGCCGATGTCATAGTAGACCAGGGCGAGGTTGACGCTGTCCATCCCGAGCTGCCGGCACAGCAGGTGGCCGTAGACCCGCACTTGCGCCCAGTGCAGGTGGCGGTGGTTGTCGGGAATGGCGTCGAACTTGCCGCGGTGGGTCTTGATCTCTTCGACCAGGTTCTGGTCCGGGTCGTAGCCGTCGGCGCGCCCGCGCACCAAGAGTTCGCCCCAGCCGCCTTCCAGGGCCACTTCGGTGCGGTAGTTGGGGCCGCGCCGGCCCGTCACCACCGCATGTCCATTGATGCCTTCCTGGGCGGTGGGCGAGGGAGTGAAGCGCAGGTCGAGGTCACCCTGCTTGGCGGTGAACTCGCACAGGGCGCGCACCGCGACGGCGTAGTGAAGGCCGACATTCAAGCGGCCTGCTCCCATTGCAGGTAGCACACCGATACCGGCATCCCGTGCAGCGAACAGTACTCGATCCAGCGCAGCTGGTTGTCCTGCAGGCGGTCGCCCGGGCCCTTCACCTCGATCATGGTGTAGCGGTTTTCCGCCGGCCAGAACTGGATCAGGTCGGGAAAGCCCGTGTGGTTGGCGCGCACGTCCGCCAGGATCCGCTCGCACCACTTGCGCAGGTGCTGCGGCGGGATGCAGGCCAGCGCCAGCTCCAGCAGTTCTTCGCTCAGTGCGCCCCAGTACACGAAAGGCGAAGCGATGCCGGCCTTGTCGCGGTAGTGGGCGCGGATGGCGTCGCGGTAGCTGCCGTCGTCCAGCCGGGCCAGGCAGGCGTCGAACTCGGCCTTGCGGCGCAGCTGGAAGTCGGGGCTGTGCAAGTCGGCCGGACCGCGGTGGAAGGGGTGGAAGAAGGCGCCGGGTATCGCGGCGAAGACCGCGGGCCAGCACAGCAGGCCGAACAGGGAATTGGCCAGCGCGTTCTCGACGTAGAACACGGGCGCCTCCGCGCTGGCCAGGTGGTCGCGCACCACGCCCTCGACCCACCGGTCCTCCACCGGCATGGGCAGGGACAGGTCGAGGCGCTGGACGACAGGCTTGCGGGCCGGCAGCCTGGCATGGCCGAGGCGGCGCGCCAGGCGCGGCCCGATGCGTGTCAAGTGCTGGCGCTCGGCCTCGCTCTCCGGCGCCGCCTGGGCCGCCTGGAACAGGGCATAGGCGTCCTCGAAGCGCTCGTGCTTTTCCAGCACGCGGATGGCGCGCCCGCGCGCACCGAGGAAGCGGCAGCGCGCATACACGGCATGGGCATTGTCCCAGTCCTTGAGCTTCTCGAAACCCTGGCCGATCTGGAACAGCAGCTTCTCGCGCCGGCTCGCCAGCCAGTCGTTGTCGAAGACGTGGGCGGGCAGGTCGCGCAGCACCTCGCCCGGCGGCTCGCCGGCGTAGAAGCGCTCCTTGCAGGCGTGCAGCAGGACGTAATGCTCGACGTCGGCACGCGAGCGGAAACCGCGCGAGGCCTGCGAGATCTCGACCTGCTCGAAGCGGAACATGCCGAGGTCGGACAGCACGAACTCGGTCCAGTCCTGGGCCAGGTTGCCGAAGAAGATCAGGCGCAGCCGGTCGCACAGCGGCTTGACCAGGATGCGCAGGGCGAGGTCGGGGCAGCCCCGGTACCAGTTCGAAAAGGACCGGCTGTCGGCGCATGCCTCGCGCAGCGCTTCCAGTTGCTCGCCCTTGCGCGCGTTCCGGTGCGGCAGTTGCGCGCCGAAGGCATCGAGGATCTCGGGCTTGGACAGCAGGTCGAACAATTCGTCGAGCGAGAGGACCGGGTCGGCTTCGACCCAGCCGGTGGCGAGCAGTTCGCGCGCGGCCTCGACCGGGCAGCCGATCTCGGCATACACCAGCTTGCTGGCGCGGAACAGGTTCCCCTTGCGCATGACCATGCGCACGAACAGGGCGCGCGCGTTCTGCGGCAATGCGGGAAAGGCGGCCAGGAAGGCCAGCTCGTCGTCGACCAGCAGGTCGCGATAGCGCTCCCCGATCCAGTCGAGGACGCGCTGGAAATTGTCCAGATAATAAAACTCGTTTTCCAGAACCCTGATCATGTCATGACGCCATACTGTGCTTTCGTACAGTATAGCGCCACGTGGGCGCAATAACCCAGCAGTAAGCCACTTTTCCGCCGATTTTCAGGCATCTTGCGGACTTTTCGCCACGTCACTGCTTTGGCGGGCGGGTCTGGCAGGCGTTGTTCGGGCACAGCAGTTCGGTCATCTGCGAACCTTCGGGCGCGTGCCCGTTGGCGTGCACGATGACGGCCGAAATCAGCGCGACGTCGGCATCGACCGGGGCTGGCGCGGTCGTGGCCGGGTTGACGCCGCGCGGGGCCTTGGCCTGGGCCGGCCTGGCGGTGCTTTTCGCGACCGCAACCGGCCTGGGTTTCGCCGGCGGCGCGGCCAGGCGCGCGGCTGGCCTGGTCTCGGCCGCAGCAAGCGTTGCCGGACGGGCGGAAGGACCGGCTTTCGTCACCGCCCGGACGGGGGGCGGCGGCGCGGATTTCTCCGCGACCGGCTTGTCCGGCGCCGGCTTGAGCAGGCGCAGCGGCGGGACCGCCCCGGCCGGGGACGCCTGGTCGACGATGACGGCGTCCCCGGCCGGCTGCGCATCGAACGCGGCCGGGGCCATCGCGACCTGGAGCACCGTTGCCGCCGTCGTGGGACGCTCGGCCGGCGCCGGGCCGTGCCGCGGCGCCTGCCGCGCATCGGCCAGCACCGCCTCCTGCACATCGGGGCGCAGGCCGTCGTTGTTGGCAGCCATCCAGACCAGCGTCGCGGTCAGGGCCAGTGCGACGGCGGCGCTGGCGCCGTACCATGCCAGCCGTAAGGCCGGGTTTCTGGCGCCGCGCTTGCGTGCCGGCTCGCGCTCGAGCATCGCCAGGATGCTGTCCTCGCCCGATGTCGCGGTGCGGCGTGGCGACATCAGGTTCGGACGCATGGACGGGGATTGATTTTCGTCTGTAGGCCGCACGGTATTACTCCTAAGATTGGTTCTCCCAGTTCTGATTAGAAACAATCTTGGAGGAAGCGATGCTGATTTTTCTCGCCCTTCTGTACTTTTGTCTGGCGACCGGCGCGATCTGGCTGGCCCTGTTCCCGAGCGGAAGGGCGTTCCTTGCGCGCGGCATGTTCCTGCTGCGCCAGCGCTGGTCCCGGCGCGCCCTCGGCTGGCAGATCGCCGGCAGCCGCTACGCCGACTCCGTGCGCGGCGAGATTCCCCGCGACATCCGGGGCAGCATCCTGCGCTTCATCCGGCGCCACCGGATCGCCTGTGCGATCGGGGTGCCGGCCATCCTGATTCCCTCGCTGCTGGCGCTGGCCCTGAGCAGTCCCGCCATGTTGCCGGTCTACGAAGGCGAGACGGCCGCACCCGATGTCCAGGTGGCGGCGCTGCTCCAGGGCGAGCGCCTGGTGCCGCCGGTGGCCCTGCCGCCGATGGCCTTCACCACCGCCGAGGTCGAGCTGGTGCGGCCGATGCTGGTGAACGCCAGCCGCAACTGGGGCCTGCTGCACCCGGACTTCGCCCAGCGCCTGCTGCTGGCCTTCAAGATCATGAAGGAAAAGCATGGCTACGAGATGGCCCTGCTGGAAGGCTATCGCAGTCCGGCGCGCCAGGACGAGCTGGCCCGGGCCGGCAGCCACGTCACCAACGCGCGCGCTTTCCAGAGCTGGCACCAGTATGGACTGGCGGCCGATTGCGCCTTCTGGCGCGACGGCAAGCTGGTGATTTCCGAGAAAGACCCCTGGGCCATGCGCGGCTACCAGTTGTACGGCGAGGTGGCCGAGCAGGTCGGCCTGACCTGGGGCGGACGCTGGAAGATGATGGATTTGGGCCACACCGAATTGCGGCTGCGTGGCGTCATGCAGCGCTAGGGTCGGGTCTGGCGGCCTCCCTGGCCGGGCAACCCTTGCGCAGGCGCAAGTATCGCCCGGCAAGCCCGTGCGAGCATTTCCTTTAGAACATTCCTACAACCCACCATCCTGCTCCCGCCATGGCACGAATCTGGCAGTTACTGACCGACAGCCGAGTGCTGGTCGCGATCGGCATCGCCGCGCTAGCGGCTTGCCTCTTCATCGGCGCCGACCTGATCGGCATCGACCTCATTTGGGCCGCGATCGTCGGGCTGCTATTGCTGGCCTGTTGGGGCCTCTGGTGGGCGATCCGGCGCCACCTGCGCGGGCGGGCCGCCAGGCAACTGGGCGACGCCATCATCCCGGGCGAGGACCAGAGCGCCGGCGCGAGCGGGGAGATGGCGGTGCTGCGCAAGAACATGCTGGAGGCGATCGCCACCATCAAGACATCCAAGCTGGGCCTGACGCGCGGCGCCGCGGCGCTCTACGAGCTTCCCTGGTACATGATCATCGGGAACCCGGCGGCGGGAAAAAGCAGCGCCATCGCACGCTCGGGCCTGAGTTTCCCGATACCCGGCAACAAGGCGCTGCAGGGCGTGGGCGGCACCCGCAACTGCGACTGGTTCTTCACCACCGACGGCATCCTGCTCGACACCGCGGGCCGCTACTCGGTGCAGGATGACGATCGCGCCGAGTGGTTCAGCTTCCTCGACCTGCTGAAAAAGCACCGCAACAAGGCCCCCATCAACGGCATCCTGATCGCCGTCAGCGTGGCCGAACTGGTGGCCGGGCCCACCAGCGCGTCGCACGAACTGGCCAAGAGCCTGCGCACCCGTGTGCAGGAACTCACCGAGCGCCTGGGCGTGCACGCGCCGGTTTACGTGATCTTCACCAAGGCCGACCTGGTGGCCGGCTTCACCGACTTCTTCGCGGACACCGAGCGGAGCGAACGCGACCGCATCTGGGGCGCCACGCTGCGCTACAACCGGCGCAGCGCGCCGCAGGACGTGCTGGGCTTCTTCGACCAGCATTTCGACGAGCTGTACGACGGCCTCAAGGAGATGAGCCTGGCGAACATGGGCGCCAACCGCAGCACCCAGATGCGCCCCGGGGTGTTCACCTTCCCGCTCGAATTCGCCGCCATCAAGACGCCGCTGCGCGCTTTTCTCTCCACCCTGTTCGAAGAAAACACCTATCAGTTCAAGCCGGTGTTCCGCGGCTTCTACTTCACCAGCGCGCTGCAGGAAGGCAGCGTGCAGGACCTGTCGAGCAAGCGCGTGGCCAGCCGCTTCGACCTGGCGCTGCGCGAGCAGAAGGGCGGCGAAGTCGCCGAGCAGTCCGGCTACTTCCTGCTCGACCTGTTCCGCAAGGTGATCTTCGCCGACAAGGACCTGGTCAAGCGCTATACCAATCCGACGGCGGCGCGCTGGAAGGTGGCGGCCTTCTTCGGGGCCACCGTCCTGCTGGGCGCCGCGCTGGGCGGCTGGAGCTGGTCCTACATGGGCAACCGCCAGTTGGTGGCCAACGTGCAGTCCGACCTCGACAAGGTGGCGCGGATGCAGGCCGGGCGCGCCGACCTGCAGTCGCGCCTGGAGGCGCTCGACATCCTGCAGGACCGCATCGAGCAGCTCGACAAGTACCACGAGGAGACGCCCTGGGCGCTGGGCTTCGGCCTGTACCAGGGCGAGGCGTTGGCGCGCAAGCTGCGCGACGAATACTTCGCCGGGGTGCGCGCGGTGATGGTCGAGCCGGTGACCGCCTCGCTGGAAGCCATGCTGGCCGAGGTCAACGCGAACGCGGCCCAGCTGGCGCCAGCCGCCCCCGACGCCGCCAGCGCCCACCTGGTGTCCGCGCAGGCGGCCCCACCGGCGAGCGCAAACGGCCAGTACCAGGGCGTCTCGGCCACCAGCGTGGCCGACGCCTACAACGCGCTCAAGACCTACCTCATGCTGGGCGACAAGCGCCACGCCGAGCCGGGCCACCTGAACGACCAGCTGACCCGCTACTGGCGCACCTGGCTCGATGCCAACCGCGGCAACATGCCGCGCGAGCAGATGATCCGCAGCGCCGAGCGCCTGCTGACCTTCCACCTGTCGCAGGTGAACGACCCGGCCTGGCCGCAGATGACGCTGAAACTCAGCCTGCTCGACAGCACCCGCGAGCACCTGCGCCGCGTGGTGCGCGGCACCCCGGCGCGCGAACGCGTGTACAACGACATCAAGACCCGCGCCGCGACCCGCTTCCCGGCGGTGACGGTGGCGCGCATCGTGGGCGAACAGGACCAGGGCCTGGTGGCCGGCAGCCACGCGGTCTCGGGCGCCTTCACCCGCCAGGCCTGGAAGGATTACGTGCTGGGCGCCATCCGCGACGCCTCCAGCAGCGAAGCGCAGAGCGCCGACTGGGTGCTCAAGACCGTGTCGAAAGACGACCTGACCCTGGAAGGCAGCCCGGAACAGATCCAGAAGGCCCTGATCGAGATGTACAAGGCCGAGTATGCGCGCGAATGGCTGAAGTTCGTGCAGGGCGTGGCGATCGCCGACCTGAAGGGCTTCGAGGGCAGCGTGCAGGCCATGAACCGGCTGGGCGACCCGCAGTCTTCGCCCATGGCCAAGCTGCTGCGCACCGTGTACGACGAGACCGTGTGGGACAACCCGGGGGCCGGGGCGGCAAGCCTGTCCACGACCGAGCGCACGTTCGCGCAGTGGTTCAAGGAAGTGGTCCTGCGCCGCGCGCCTTCGGATGCGCGCACCCTGGCCAACGCGGTCGACCCGGGCGCGCTGCTGGGCGGGTCAGCCAATGCGGGAGCGGGGCCGATCGGCCGCGAATTCGCCGGCGTGGCGCGCCTGGTCGGGGTGAAGGAGAAGGACGCCTCCCTCATGACCGGCTACCTCGACGCGCTGTCGAAACTGCGCACCCGCCTGAACGCCCTGAAGAACCAGGGCGACCCGGGCCCCGGCGCCAAGCAGTTCATGCAGCAGACCCTGGAGGGCAACGGTTCCGAGCTGGCCGACGCGCTGCGCTACGTGGACGAGCAGATGCTGACCGGGATGAGCGACACCCAGAAGGCCGCGCTGCGCCCGCTCCTGGTGCGCCCGCTGACCCAGACCTTCGCCATGATCGTGCTGCCTTCCGAGGCCGAGATCAACAAGACCTGGCAGCTGCAGGTGGTGGAACCGTTCCAGCGCACGCTGGCGACCAAGTACCCGTTCGCGGCCGGCTCCAACGTGGAAGCCACGGCGGGCGAGATCGGCCAGATCTTCGGCCCCGAGGGCCAGGTCGCCAAGTTCGTGAACACGGCGATGGGACCGCTGGTCGTGAACCGCGGCGGCGTGCTGGCCGCGCGCACCTGGGCCGATATCGGCATCACGCTGGCGCCGCAGGTGGTCTCGGGCTTTCCGGGCTGGATCGCGCCGCTGTCGGCCAATGGCGTGGCCGCCGGCGGCGGTCCGCAGACCGTGTTCCAGATCCTGCCGCAGGCGGCGCCGGGCACCCTCGAGTACACGCTCGACATCGACGGCCAGCAACTGCGCTACAAGAACACGGCGCCGGTATGGACCAATATGGTGCATCCGGGACCACAGGGCATGGCGGGCGTGCGCATCTCGGCCGTCACCTTCGACGGCCGCAGCGTGGAGCTGTTCAACGAGCCCGGGCAGAGCGGCCTGAAACGGATGATCGACGCGGCCCAGAAGAAGAGAAAGGACGGCGGCGTGTTCGAGCTGCGCTGGAGCGCCGGCAACGTCGCGGTGACGGTCGACCTGAAGATCGTCTCGAGCGCGGCCGCCAACGGCAGCGGCGAGCAGGGCCAGGGCTTCCGCGGCCTGCGCCTGCCGACCGCCATCGTCGGGCGCGCTCCCGACAGTCCGCCGGCCGCGGCGCCGGCGCTGGCCAGCGCGAACGGGGGCCAGTGATGCGCGGCCCGGCCTCGGAACGGATCGGCTACTTCGGCAAGATCCCGGCGCGCGCCGACTTCGTCAAGCTGGCCGACGACCCGGCCGCCATCGCCATGCTGGACCGCTGGCTGGCCCAGGTCATGACCCAGCTGGCCCAGGACGCGCGCTGGCGCATCAACTACGACGCCATGCCCGCGGTCAGCTTCGCCCTGGTGGGTCCGGCGCGCCGCCATGCGATCGCCGGCCACCTGCTGGCCAGCCACGACCAGTCGGGACGCCGCTTTCCCTTCCTGGCGGCGCGTACCCACGCGGTGCAGGACCCGGCCGCTTTCGTCACGCGCTGTCCGCTGGCCTTCGCGCCGCTCTGGAGCTTTCTCGAGACGCGCTGCCCGCGGGTGCTGTGCGAGGCCGATCCCGGCCCGCACCTGCAGGCGATCGCCGACGCCACCGTGGCCCTGGGCGACGCCGAACCGACGCTGTCGCACCTGCTGGCCAACGGCACCGTCGGCTCGCTCGGCGCGCTGCTCGAGGAGCGCCAGTTCGCGCGCATGGTGCTGGCGCTCGGGCTGCTGCTGCAGCCGGTGATGCACAGCCAGCCGGCCGAGCTGCACAAGAGCCTGGTGCTGCCGCTGCCGAACGACGCGGGGCAGCGCTATCCGGTGGCCGCGTTCTGGCTGCAACTGGTCGCGCCTTTCCTGCGCCGCTCGAACTTCGACCTGGCGATCTTCATCACGCGCCAGGAGGGGCGTCCGGTGCTGGTGGTGGGCTTTTGCGCGGCCCTGGCCGAGACCCTGCGCGCGCTGGTCGACCCGCTGGTCGGCGCCGAGCAGCAGGTGCGCCTGTCCGACACCGGCTGGATCGACGAGCAGCTCTACATCGACCTCGACGTGCGTTCGCTGGCGAGCTACCTGGCGCAGGCCGACCTGCCGCTCGGGCTGGCGCGCGACATGTTCATGAAGACCTTCATCGGAGCCGCGACGTGAGACGAACCTTGAGAGCATCCGCCTTCTTCCTTGCCGCCGCGCTTGCCGGCGCCGTCCATGCCCAGCAGGAAGCGCCGGTCGTCGTGAGCGGCACCGTTCCCGACGAAGCGACCCGCGCGGCGCTGCTCGACCGCCTGCGCATCGTCTACGGGGCCGCGCGCGTGGTCGACCAGCTGGCGGTCGGCACCGTGGCGGCACCCAGCAACTGGAACGACTACGTCGCGCGCCTGATCAACCCCAACCTGAAGCTCATCAAGGGCGGCCAGCTGAAGGTCGAGGGCAGCAAGGTCAGCCTGCGCGGCGACGTCGCCGACGAAGCGCAGCGGCAGAGGATCGCCGGCGACATCGCGGCCAGCCTGGACGGCACTTATACCGTCAACAACGGGCTGCGGGTGGCGGTGTCGGAGCAGGGCGTGCTGGACGCGGCGCTGGCCAACCGTATCATCGAGTTCGAATCCGGCAAGGCGGCGCTGACCGAGTCGGGCATGGAGGTGCTGGACCAGATGAGCGCGGCGATGCAAAAGCTCAAGGGCGTGAAGGTGGAGGTGATCGGGCATACGGACAACGCGGGCTCGCGCGCGGGCAACCTCTCGCTGAGCCAGGCGCGCGCCGAGGCGGTCAAGGCCTACATCGTCGGCAAGGGCATTGCGGCGGACACGATCGCGGTGTCGGGCGAAGGGCCGGACCGGCCGGTGGCGGACAATCGCACGCCGGAGGGCAAGGCGCGCAATCGCCGGATCGAGTTCAGGGTGATTCAGTAGGTGTGCATGCGAACTTGGGTTCCCGCCTGCGCGGGAACGACGGTTTTTAAGCCAACGCTGCTGGATACGTCATCCCCGCGCAGGCGGGGATCCAAGTTTGTAGCGTACCAACAGCGCTACCACTTCACGGCAAGGTAATCGTCACATGCGCCGCCTTGGGCGGCAGCTTCACCAGGTCGTTATACGCTGCCATCTGGGTCGAGGTCTCGTTCGACAAGGCCGTGCGGAAGCCCACGTAAGCCCCCAGCCCCGCCACCATGAACACCGCGCCCAGCACCCACAGCGACAGATCGCTCTGCAGCCGGTTGACCACCTGGTCCGGGCGCTCGGCGTGGGGCGCGAAACCGTGGGTGCGGCCGCGCATGCGGGCGATCTCGTCGCCCAGGCGCGCCACCAGGTAGTCGAGCTTGTCGCGTCCGTCGAGCGCGTAGCGGCCCTGGAAGCCCAGCAGCAGGCACATGTGAAAGACTTCGAGCGCTTCCACGTGCATCTGGCCCTTGGCGCGCAGGTCCTCCAGCCGGTGGAAGAAGTGCTCGCCCGCCAGCTGGTCGCCGAACACGCGCAGCTGCAGCGGCCGGGTTTCCCAGGCTTCGCGCACCTCGTAGGTGGAGCGCAGGATGATTTCGTCCACGGCCGAGCAGAACGCGTACTTGGCCGCGGTCACGTCCTCGGCCGAGATGCCGAGTCCCTTGGCGTTGCGGTCGACATCGGCCAGGAAACCCGTCATGTTGTCGGCGAAGGCCACCTTGTCCTGCGGCCCGCAGCCGTTCTTCAGCAGGAACAGCGCGTAGAAGCCCTCGTACATGATGTCCACCAGGCGCTGGGGTGGACGTTCGGCGGTCAAGCCGGGTTGCGGCGCCACGCGCCGTTCGACGAAGGCGCTCATGCGGCCACCGCGATCAGTTCAAGGCGCAGGTCGCGGATCCCGTTCGGGACGTAGATCGAGATCGCCTGCGATTTCAGCATCGTTTCGTACAGCATGCCACGGTTCTCCAAGATGAAATAATAGGTATCGGGCCGCACCGGCACCGCCGCCGGTACCTGGGGCGCGTGCACCAGCTTCACGCCGGGCAGGGCCGACAGCACGAACTTGTCGACGTCTTCCGGCGCGCCCACCTTGAACTGCAGCGGCACCACGTCCACCAGCTGCAGCGCCGGCAGGTCGGCCGACACCGCCAGGTAGAGGGTGGTCTGCAGGTTGATGCGTCCCGAGTCGAGCGCGCCCAGGTAGTAGGACGGGCGCTCGCGGTTCAGGGCGATGGTGAAATAGCGCGACGAGATCACGGTGTCGAGCAGGTCGCGGATGATGCCGTCCAGGCGCGCGAACTGCGGTCCCGGATCGGCATGGACGTACGACGGCAGGTCTTCCAGCCGGTAGCTGCGCGAGTAGGTCATGAGGCCGCCCGCCAGCCCCAAGAGCTCGCCGAACAGCCGTTCCGGATGCAGGTCGCGGTGGCCCAGGTAGTGCGACAGCGCCGCGTAGCCGGTGCTGGCGGTGTGCAGCAGCCAGAAGGCCGAGACGTCGCCGCCGCGGATCTCGATCACGTTCTTGCTCGGCTCGCGCATGTGCCCGTACAGGGCGTTGACCTTGGCCAGCAGCTTCTCCATCAGGCGCGCCAGGCTCAGGTGCAGGCCGGGTGCGGCGTCGATCGACAGGCTGGGCGGCACGAAGGACGGGTCGGCCTCGAAGCCGCCGGTGGGCACGCGCCGCAGGCGCACCAGCGGGAAGCTGTCGTAGGCTTCCAGCGGCTCGGTGTCGGCCACCAGGCGCAGCGCCTTGCGCAGGTAGGTGATCGGGGCCTCGGCCGCGCGCGTGTACAGGTCCTGGGTCTCGCGCTCGATGCTGCAAAAGCGCGCATCGAGCTCGGTATCGCCGTCCAGGGCCGCATTGTCGCCCCAGGCTTTCAGGGCCGGCAGGGCGGCATGGAAGGTCACCACCTGCTGCCCTGCCGGCAGTTCGCCCAGGCGCACCTGCAGCGGCAGCGGGTCGCCGTCGGGGGCGCGGTAGACCTCGCCGTCGGGAAACAGCAGCGACAGCTCCTCGATCCGCAGCACGTCGTGGCGCAGCGCGTCGTAGTCGACCACCAGCTTGCGCACGCCCCAGGCATAGGGGTGGAGGGCGCAGGCGGTCTGGTTCAGGCGCGCTTCGTGGTAGCGGTCCTGCTGCTGGAAATGCTGGGGCCGCAAAAACAGTCCCTCGCCCCACAGTAGCTTCGCTGGCATGCTCATCGACCTCGCCTCCAACTCAGAAATTCCTAGCTTGGCGGAAACAACGCCAACTTCATTGACAGCGCACAGAAGATAGCGTCGCGGCTTCGGCCTTGCCGCCGATTGTCATGGCACAGGCGTGCAGGCCGAGCGTGAGGCCGTCGCGCTCGGCCTCGGCGGCCGTCACCGCGGTGCGCCAGCGCTGCTCGGCGGGGCGCTGGAACAGGGCGACCACGGCCAGGTGGCCGGCCTCGCGGCCGAGCTTTTCCGTGACTTCGTAGCGCTGGCCCGGCACCAGCATGATCTCGCGCACCTCGATCAAGTCCGGCCCCAGGCTCTCGCGTTCCGCCTGCGGGTTCAGGAAAGCGGAATAGGGCGCCTGCTCGAACGCCTCCTTCTGGCGCAGCTTGTACAGGCGCACGGCCAGCGCCAGCGGCTGGCCGCGCTTGTCCAGGTTCAGCTTCGGCGAGGCGTGCAGGCGTAGCGCCACGTTGCGCGGCGGCTTGTGCGCCTCCGGCAGTTCGGGCGGCTTGCGCAGGCCGCTGGCCTCGAGTGCCTTGCTGGCGAGCCCGTTGCTGCCGCAGCCGGCCAGGGTGCAGGCCGCCAGCAGGGCCGCCAGGGATGAACTTGCTTTCATCGCCATTTCCTTTCTACATCGTTTGCGGGTTCAAGCACGGATTGAAACCCAGTGGCATGCGCGTGCCGTGATCGCGCGCAAGCGCAAGGCTTGAACGTATGAAAGAAAGCGAACTCTGCTTTGGTTGACAGTGCGCAATTTCGCCGTGACCCGCTTGCGAATAATGGTGGCTGGCTTAACTGTCCTGGAGAAAACCAGCATGATGTACAAACGCTTGATGCCATTGATCCTGGGAGTCGTCGCCCTGGCCGGGTGCGAAACCATCCCGAAAGCCGACTCCGGCAAGTCGACTGCCGCCCTGGGGGAGCAGGTCTTTACCGAGGCCGATGCCGCGATCGCGGCGAAACAGGAAGAAAAGGCCTACGGCATGATGAAGGCCGCCAGCCAGTCGCACCCGGTCGACAAGCGGCCCTGGGTCAAGATGGCGCAGATCCGCTTCAATGCCGGCGTCTACGGCGAAGCGATCACCAATGCGCAGGAGGCGCTCGAGCGCGATCCGGACGACACGGTGGCGCACAGCATCGTCGCCGTCAGTGGGTTGCGGGTGGCCAGCAAGGCCTTGGCCGACCTGACCCGCAAGAACAACCTGAACGGCGATGTGAAGAGCGAGGCGCAAGACCTGGCCAAGCTCCTGCGCACCAGCCTGGGCGAGACTACCCTGGTGCCTGCGAAAGGCGAAACGGGCAGGTCTTCGACACAGAGGTCGCGGCCAACCAACACCGCATCCAACACGCCGGCCGCATCGAGCAAGCCGGCCGACAAGGACAAGGACCCGTTCGCCGGCCTCAAGTAACCCGCGCGGCCGGCCCCGCCGGCCCTTTCATCCCCCGCAACCTGGAGTCGACATGGCCAAGAGTGAAAGCGTGCAGAAACGCTTGCAGAAGGTGCGCGCGCCGCGCGTGCAGATGACTTACGACGTCGAGATCGGCGACGCCATCGAGAACAAGGAGCTGCCCTTCGTCGTCGGCGTGGTGGGCGACTTCGGCAACGACCCGTCGCAGGAAAAGAAGCGCCTCAAGGACAAGAAGTTCGTCAACGTCGACGCCGGCAACTTCGACGAGGTGCTGGGGGCGGTGGCGCCAGTGGCGACGTTCAGGGTCGACAACCACCTCTCGCCCGAAGGCGGCCAGTTCGCGGTGCAGCTGCAGTTCAAGGAGATGGACGACTTCCGGCCCGAGTCGGTGGTGCGCCAGGTGGCGCCGCTCAACGGCCTGCTGGAGGCGCGCACCAAGCTGGCCGACCTGCGCAACAAGCTGGCCGGCAACGACAAGCTCGAAGACATCCTCAGCGAAGTGCTGGGCAATACCGAAAAACTGCACAGCCTGAAGAAGCAGGGCAAACCGGAAGGGGAGGCATGATGGCGGCAGTCCTCGATACCGCAAGCAAGGCCGCGTCGACCGCTCAATCGGTCGAACTCGACGCCTCGCTGCTCGACCAGATCGTCGAGCAGAGCCGCGTGGCCAAGTCCAGCAGCGAACACGAACGCGCGCGCGACATCATCTCGGAACTGGTGACCCAGGTGATGCAGGGCACCATGGTCATGTCGAACAACCTGTCGGCCATGATCGACGCGCGCCTGGCGGAGCTCGACCGCATGATATCAAGCCAGTTGTCGGCGGTGATGCATGCGCCCGAGTTCCAGAAGCTCGAGCGCAGCTGGACCGGCCTGCAATACCTGGTGAAGAACAGCAGCACCAGTTCGAACCTGCAGATCCGCATGCTCAACGCCAGCAAGCGCGAACTGGTGAAGGACTTCCAGTCGGCCCTGGAGTTCGACCAGAGCAGCATGTTCAAGAAAGTCTACGAGGAAGAATTCGGCAGCTTCGGCGGCGCTCCCTACGGCACCCTGATCGGCGACTTCGAGATCTCGCGCCAGCCCGAGGACATCTACTTCCTCGAGCAGATGTCGCACGTGGCGGCCGCCAGCCACGCGCCCTTCATCACATCCAGCTCGCCCGAGCTGTTCGGCATCGACAGCTTCGGCGACCTGGGTAAGCCACGCGACCTGGCGAAGGTCTTCGACACCGTCGAATACGCCAAGTGGAAGGCCTTTCGCGAATCCGAGGATTCCCGCTACGTCGGCCTGACCCTGCCGCGCTTCCTGGGGCGCCTGCCTTACCATCCGGCCGACGGCATGACCACCGAAGGCTTCAACTACGTCGAGGACGTGGACGGCAGCGACCATTCGAAATACCTGTGGTGCAACGCGGCCTACGCCTTCGCTTCCAAGCTGACCCGCGCCTTCGAAGACTACGGTTGGTGCGCGGCGATCCGCGGCGTCGAGGGCGGCGGCCTGGTGGAGAACCTGCCGGCCCACACCTTCAAGACCGACGAGGGCGAGGTGGCGCTCAAGTGCCCGACCGAGCTGGCCATCACCGATCGCCGCGAAAAGGAATTGTCGGACCTCGGCTTCATCTCCCTGGTCCACTGCAAGAACACCTCGTATGCGGCCTTCTTCGGCGCCCAGTCGGCGCAGAAGGCGAAGAAGTACAACAACGAGGCGGCCAATGCCAATGCCGTGCTGTCCTCGCAGCTGCAGTACATCTTCGCGGTCTCGCGCATCGCCCACTACATGAAGGCCATGATGCGCGACAAGATCGGCAGCTTCGCGGCCGCCTCGAATGTAGAGGATTACCTCAATCGCTGGTTAACCCAATATGTGCTCCTCGACGACAACGCGAGCCAGGACCAGAAGGCCCAGTTCCCGCTGCGCGAAGCCAGCGTGCAGGTGTCCGAAGTGCCGGGCCGTCCGGGCGTGTACCGCGCGGTGTCCTTCCTGCGTCCGCATTTCCAGCTCGACGAGCTGTCCGTTTCGCTCCGACTGGTCGCGGAGTTGCCCCAATCGACCAAAGGCTAAGCAGTTTCTTTCAACGTGAATGGAGTAGAACATGGCAATTGACGTGTACCTGCAGATCGACGGGATCAAGGGCGAATCGATGGACGACAAGCACAAGGACTGGATCGAGTGCCTGGCCGTGGACTGGGGCGTGAAGCAACCACGTTCGGCCACCGCATCGACCGGGGGCGGCCACACCGCCGAGCGTTGCGAACACGAGGAGATCACGCTGAAGAAGCTGGCCGACCTGTCCTCGCCGATCCTGCTGCAGACCTGCTCGGCCGGCAAGACGATCCCGAAGGCCAAGCTGGAGTTCATGCGTGCCGACGGCCAGGGCGAGCGCATCAAGTACTTCGAGATCGAACTGGAAAACGTCCTGATCGGCGCGGTCGAGCCGAGCGTGAAGGAGGGCAGCATCATCCAGGAGCAGGTCGGCCTGAAATTCTCGAAGATCAAGTGGAAGTACACCCAGCAGAAGATCGGCGGCGGCTCGGGCGGCAACACCTCGGGCGGCTGGGACCTGGCGGCCAACAAGGTCGCTTGACCCGTCTCCGGCCGCCCGGGGGTGCAGACCCGGGCGGCCGGTGCGAGCGCGGCGCACGCGGCCGATGCCGCTGCGCCGCGCGCTTTTTCGACTCGGAGGAAGCATGAAGGGCCTCAAGCCCGGCCTGCTGGACCGCCTCATGGACGAGCGCCCGGACGCCGCCAGGGGCGCGCCGCTGAGCAGCGAGCAGCTCAAGGACAGCGTGGCGCGCGACCTGGAAGCGCTGCTCAACACGCGCCTGCCGTTCGATCCGGCCATCCTGAACGCCTTTCCGGAAGCGCGCGCTTCCATCCTGCACTACGGCCTGCAGGACTTCGCGGGCTACTGCCTCACCAGCAGCCTTGATCGCGCCGCCGTCTGCGCCAGCATCCAGGACGCGATCGAAGCCCACGAGCCGCGCCTGCGCGACGTATCGGCCACGCTCGACCTGGTGGCGGGCAGCGTCAACCGCCTCAGCTTCATCATCCACGCCCGCCTCAGCCTGCTGGAGAGCAGCGAGCCGGTGAACTTCAATGCGGTGCTGCAGCCGTCGTCGCTGCACTACGCCGTCAAGCGCAACGGCCGGCCGCGCGGCTAGACGGCTGCAGCCGGCCCTCTTCATTACAAGGACGCGACACGATGGACATCAATCTCAAGACCCTGATCGGCAAGCTGAACGACACCACGCGCGCCGCCGCCACGCGCGCCGCCTCGATCTGCGTCGGCATGGGGCAGTACGAGGTCGAGATCGAGCACCTGTTCCTGGGCCTGATCGAGCAGCCGGGGAGCGACCTGTGCGTGATCGCGCAGGCCTGCGACATCAGCCTGACGGGCCTGGAGACCGACTTGCGCAGCGAGGTCAACCGCTTCGCCACCGGCAGCGCACGCACGCCGGTGTTCTCGCGCCACTTGCCGGTGCTGTTCGAGCATGCCTGGCTGATCGCATCGCTGGCGACGCCGGCCGCGGGGCAACCCAACCAGATCCGTAGCGCGCACCTGGTGCTGGCGCTGCTGACCGAGCCTTCGCTGTCGCAGCTGGCGACGCGCGCCTCGCCCCTGTTCCGCAAGATCCCGGTCGACCGCCTGAAACACGACCTGCCGAAACTCACGCGCGGTTCGGTGGAAGCGCAGCCGGTGGCGCAGGAAGTGGACGACACGCCAGGTGACGCGGCCGGGGACATCGCGGCCGGCCCGGCGCGCGCCACCCCGGCGCTCGACCAGTACACCACCTGCCTGACCCAGCGCGCGCGCGACGGCCGGGTCGACCCGGTGATCGGGCGCGACCCCGAGATTCGCCAGGCGATCGACATCCTGATGCGGCGGCGCCAGAACAACCCGATCCTGACCGGCGAGGCCGGGGTGGGCAAGACCGCCGTGGTGGAAGGCCTGGCCCTGCGCATCGCCGGGGGCGAGGTGCCGGACGTATTGAAGGGTGTGGAGATCCACACCCTCGACATGGGCCTGCTGCAGGCCGGGGCGTCGGTGAAGGGCGAGTTCGAGAACCGCCTGAAGAACGTGATCGACGAGGTCAAGAAGAGCCCGCACGCCATCATCCTGTTCATCGACGAAGCCCACACCATGATCGGCGCCGGCGGCGCCGCCGGCCAGAACGACGCGGCCAACCTGCTCAAGCCGGCGCTGGCGCGCGGCGAGCTGCGCACCATCGCGGCCACCACCTGGGGCGAATACAAGAAGTACTTCGAGAAGGACGCGGCGCTGGCGCGGCGCTTCCAGGTGATCAAGGTCGAGGAACCGGACGAAGCGACCGCCTGCGCCATGCTGCGCGCCATGGCCCCGCTGATGGAAAGCCACTTCAAGGTGCGCATCTTTGATGATGCCGTGACCGAGGCGGTGCGCCTGTCGCACCGCTACATCAGCGGGCGCCAGCTGCCGGACAAGGCGATCAGCGTGCTCGACACGGCCTGCGCCAAGGTCGCGCTGGGGCAGAGCGCCACCCCGGCGGCGCTGGAAGACTGCAGCCGCCGCATCGAGCGCATCGACGCGCAACTGTCGGCCCTGCAGCGCGAAGCGAACAGCGGCGCCAGCCACGAGGAAAAAATTTCACAGCTGCGCCAGCAGCGCGGCGCGCTGATTGATGAGCGCATCGGCCTGCAGCAGCGCTGGGACGAGGAGCAGAGAATCGCCCTTGAGATCGGCGAGATGCGCAGCGCCCTCGAGGCCGGGGGACAGCCCGGCCGGCCGGCTGATTTTAGCGAACTGCGTGCCCGCGTCGAACGCCTGCGCAGCCTGCAAGGGGAAATGCCGCTGGTGCCGGCGCAGGTCGACGGCCACACGGTGGCGGAAATCGTCGCCAACTGGACCGGCATACCGCTGGGGCGCATGGTCAAGGACGAGCTGAACACGGTGATGCGCCTGCAGGCCATGCTGGACGAGCGCATCCTCGGCCAATCGCACGCCAGCCATGCGGTGGCCCAGCGGGTGCGCACGGCGCGCGCCAACCTGGACGACCCGAACAAGCCCAAGGGCGTGTTCCTGTTCGTGGGCACCTCGGGCGTCGGCAAGACCGAGACCGCGCTGGCGCTGGCCGACATCCTCTACGGTGGCGAGCGCAAGCTGGTCACCATCAACATGAGCGAATACCAGGAGGCGCACAGCGTCTCGGGCCTGAAGGGCTCGCCGCCGGGCTACGTCGGCTATGGCGAAGGGGGCGTGCTCACCGAGGCGGTGCGCCGCAATCCCTACAGCGTGGTGCTGCTCGACGAAGTGGAAAAGGCGCATCCGGACGTGATGGAGCTGTTCTTCCAGGTGTTCGACAAGGGCGTGATGGACGATGCCGAAGGGCGCCAGATCGACTTTCGCAACACCATCATCATCCTGACCTCGAACGTTGGCTCGAGCCAGATGATGGGGGCCTGCCTGAACAAGCCCCCAAGTGAGGTGCCGACGCCGGAGCAGCTGGCGGAGCTGATCCGCCCGCAGCTCATGAAGCACTTCAAGCCGGCCTTCCTAGGGCGCCTGGCCGTGGTGCCCTTCTACCCGATCCGCGACGAGGTGCTGACCAACATCATCCGTCTGAAACTGGACCGCATCAAGGCGCGCGTGATGGACAACCACCGCGCCCGCTTCGAGTACGACGACGCGCTGGTGGCGGCGGTCCTGAGCCGCTGCACCGAGGTCGATTCCGGCGCGCGCAACGTCGACAACATCCTCAACGGCACGCTGCTGCCCGAGATCGCCGACAGCGTGCTGGCGCGCATGGCCGAGGGCGGCGCCATCACCCGGGTCAAGGTGGGCGCGACCAGGGCCGGCAAGTTCAAGTACGCGATCGAATAAGGAGCTCCCATGCTGGACATCGACAAACTGCTGGCCCCGATCGCTGCGGACCAGCCCTGCGGCGAGGACCTCGCGTTCTCGCCCGAGTTCGACGCCATCAACCGCGCGCGCCAGGCCGACGATCCGTCGATCGAGCAGGGCGCCTGGGTCACGACGCTGAAGGAAGCCGACTGGAAGTTCGTGGCCAGGCGCTGCGCGGAGCTGATCGAGACCCGCAGCAAGGATTTGCAGTTGGCGGTCTGGCTGGCCGAGGCGGCGGCGAAAACCGACCGACTGGCCGGGCTGGCGGCCAGCCTGCGCCTGCTGGGGGCGCTGTGCGAGCGCTACTGGGAGCACGTGCATCCGCTGCCCGACGAGGACGGCCACGAGCGCCGGATCGGCAACCTGGCCTGGATCGCGGCGCGCATCGCGCCCCTGGTCAAGGACGTGCCGCTGGCCGATGGCCTGACCATGCTGGCCTGGGAAGCGGCGCGCGCGCGCGGGCCGGACAGCGTCGCCGAGCTGGAAACGGCGCGCACCAAGGCAACGCCGGCGGCGCGCCAAGCGCTGGCCGAGGCGGCGCACGACTGCCTGGCGGCGCTGGTGGAACTGGAGCGGGTGGTCGACGAGCGCCTCGGCGCCGACGGCCCCAGCTTCGGCGCCGCGCGCGCCGCGCTGCGCGACTTCGAGGACATGGCGGCGCCGCCGACGCCGCCGATGGCGGCTCCCGTGCCTGTCGCGCAGGCCATGCCGGTGGTGGTGGCGGGCAGCGCGCTGCGCGCGCAGGGCGTGGCCAGTGAGGGACCGCTGCACAGCCGCGAGCAGGCGCTGGCCCAACTGCGCGGTGTGGCCGAGTTCTTCCGCCGCACCGAACCGCACAGTCCGGTGGCCTACCTGGCCGAGAAAGCGGCGCGCTGGGGCGAGCAGCCGCTGCACGCCTGGTTGCGTTCGGTCATCAAGGACGATGCGTCGCTGGCGCGGCTGGAAGATTTGCTGGGAATCGAGACGGAAGAGGGGTGAAAGAAAATTTCATGTAGAGCGCAGGATGAAATTTTCTTTCATATAAAGGCCGGCATCGCCGTCATGCCGTTCAGTCAGCAAAAAAACGTCGCTCCGGCGAAGGCCGGAGCCCAAGGAAGCGCTTCGATAGCGCATGCAGAACCTGGATTCCGGCCTTCGCCCACTGCTGTCCGGGATAATCGCTAACTCTACATTAATAGGGGTTTAGGGAAACGGCGGCGGTGTAAGCGTATCCAACAAGCAAATTTTAAGCACCTAACTCGTCGTACGCCCCACTGGCGCCTACGACTTCCGGCGAAGGCCGGAACCCAATCCTGTTGCGGGCCGCTATCGCGGGGCACGATATTTCACCCAAAATCGGGTTCCCGCCTACGTGGGAACGACGATCTTCGGCTAGATGAAATTATCCCGGACAGCAGTGCGCCTTCGCCGGAAGTCATGGGCGCCAGTGGCGCCATGACGTTCATACGCCAACTAAACGGCCACAGGCATCGCCGGCCTGTTGACGTTTACTCGGCCTGCTTTTGCGCGCCCGGCTGCACCATCGAGGTGGCTTTCGCGATCTGCGCTTCCACGGTCTCCACTGCCTGGCGGGTCGCCTGGGTGACCTGTTCGTAGCCCTTGAAGGCATTGTCGATGGCGGTCTTGATGATGTCGACGGCGTTCTCCGAGCCCGGCTTGACGTTCTGCGTCACGTCGTAGATCAGGGCCGACAGGGTGCTCTTGGCTTCGGCCACGTGGGTGTCGGCGGCCTGGCGGAACTCCTGGTGCATCTCGTCGATGATGGCTTTGAGTTGCTCGCGGTATTCCGCGGCCCCGGCCGCGCCCGGCTGCATGCGTGCATGCAGCGCCGCGATGGCGGCCTTCGGGTCACCGGAATTGGCCAGGCCCGCCATCTCCTGGCCGGCCGCGATCGAGCCTGCCATCGAACTCTTCGCTGCATTCATGTTCAGCGCCACCACCTGTTCCACGCCCTTGACCGTCTTGTCGGCAAGGGTGTTGAAGGTTTGCATCTGCAGGTCGAACAAGGTCTTGGTGGCATTGGCGAACTGCTCCGGACTGGTAAACATCGGTGTCTCCTCGCTATTGGAATAATCGGATGCATGTCGGATGAGATGCGGCTTGCACCCCATTATTTAGCAACAATGGGTTTTTCGCAACGCGCGTCCCGATAGGGGCCGCCGGATTTTTCCCAGCCCGGCCCGAGGGGCGTCTGCGAGCATGCAAGCGCGCCGTTCAATTTGCTGCGCCATTGGTAATAGGGGGCCGGACCGGCGAGCGCGGCATCCGCAGCCAGTCCGAGCGCCAAGCCCAGCGCAAGGAGAAGAGTAGCGTGTTTCATCGACTGCCGAGCTTACCCTCATCACGAAACAAGTCAAGCATCGTGTCGATTTCCCTCGCTGCGCGGGCCGCGGGCATGCCTATGCCACCCGGTTGTAGCGCAGCACGATTTCGTAGCGGCTGTCTTCGTCGTCGCTGATGTACTCGCGCCGCTCCCGGTACTGGCCGGGAATCTTGCCGAGGGGCGTTACCTTGACCCTGATTCCTTGCGGCGTGACATACTCGCTCGCTGCCGGCAGCGCGACATCGACATTGGTCAGTTCGACCAGGTCTTGCAGGCCCGGGCCGATCATGTCCTCGATGATCGGATCGGCCGGCGCCCACAGCGCGACGAACACGTCGATCGCGACCACCACCGCGGCCGCGATGGCGGCGGCGATCAGGCCCTTGAGGCCGTAGCTGGCCAGCTTCGATGCGATCGCACCCGCCTCCTTCAGGTGGTCCATCACGAAGGCCAGCTGGTCTTTCAGGATGTCGATGAAGGCGTCGAGCGTGTCCTCGATCTGGCGCTCGAAGGCCTCTTCGCCGTCGACCTCGAAACCCCGGATCGACAACGCCGCACCCAGGATCGGCGCCTGGTGCGAGAACAGCAGGTGGTCCATGGCGCGCGTCTCGCCGCTGTCGACGTCGCTGAAGCGGATCGGCTCGCCGTTATTGGGCGTCTGCGCCGCACCGGGACTGAGGTCGGGAAGCAGCGGCAGCGCCACGATCCGGATGCCGACTTCGTCCGAGCCGAACGAGGCGGGCGAGGTTTCGGCACGCGCGTACAGGCTCTCGCTCCTGATCTCGAAGCGCGCGCTTGCGGGCGTGGCCACGCCGACGTATTCGACGTTCGACAGCAGCACCGGCCCATGGCCGGGGTAGGTGCTGAGATTGGGCACCGCGACCTGGAACCCATAGACGCCGGGGGCCAGGTCGGCGGGCACCTGGAAGCTGAGGCGGTCGTGCACGCGGCAATCGAGGATGAGGCGGTCCTGCTCGCCGATGCGCTCGGTGAGCGGTGTCTCGTCGTCGCCGCACACCTGGGCCGGCACCTCGCGCAGCACCGTGCCCGGCGCCTCCCTGGTGAAGATCCGCACGGTCGCATCGACGCTGGAAAAATTCACGCCCTCCAGCAGTACCCCCTGGCCGGCTTCGATCTCCGGCACGCGTGCGCAAGCGCCGGCCAGGGTGTTGCCGGGGCAGTCGCTGGTCTGCACATCGCACACCTGTTTGGGTTCATTGCCTTCCAGAATCACGCGGCAACGCTGCTGCAGTTCGGACGGCAGGTATTCGCCCGGGCTGAGCGGCGGCGTGAAGCTGGCGGTGCGCAGGCCGTTGACGCGGCAGATCCGCACCAGGGGATCGAAGTTTTCCTCGCCGGGGATATGGGGCCGCACCCGCACCCGGCCGGGATGTTCCTGCGTCGCACAGGCGGCGGCGTCGAAGGCCTGCACGCCGACCCGGTCCGCGATCTCTTGGGCGAAACCCAGCGACAACTGCGCCAAGTCGAGCGGCTGGTCGATGGAGGGCAGCAGGCTGGTCGCAAACAGGCGGCTGCGTTCGCCGTCGCCGAGGCTATCGAGCGATTCGCTGGCGCAGGCCAGCACCCGTTTCAGTTCCGGCGCCAGGCGGTCCAGGGTGGCAAAGCCGCTTTGCTCCAGCGCATTGGCCGGCGCCTTGCCGGCGAGGTAGCGCCGCGTCAGGTGGAAGAAGGACGCGCCGAGCGTACTGGGGACGCGGTTGTTGGCCAGCAGCCGGTCGAGCTTGTTGCGCCGGCTCTGCTTCGGCTTGGCGCCCAGCGACACCGGCACGCAGGCGCCGGGTACGCCGGGCGGGCAGGGATGGCCGCCGCCCGGCGGCGCGCATGGCGTTTCGGGCTGCGCCGGCGCCGCGCAGTTGTAGATGTGGATGGTGCCGCTGCTCTTGATGCTGATGTTGATGGTGCATCCGCCTTCATGCCCTGGCTTGCTGCTGTCCGAGGGATTGTTTTTGCTCGATTTCATGATGTAATCTCCGTAAAGAGGCGACAGGGCAGGGCTTGGCCGTCAGGCAGGCGCGACACGGATGACCGTAGCGCGGTATGCGCCCGAGCCCTTGGATTGCGCTCAATGGAGAAGCGAACAGACGAGGGAGGTGAGAATGCAGCACAGCGCCACGCTGCTCAATATCGGCGAGGCCGCCAAGGCGTCCGGCGTATCGGCCAAGATGATCCGCCACTACGAATCGATTGGCCTGCTCAAGGAGGCGAAGCGTACCGAATCCGGCTACCGCGTGTACAGCCAGGACGACGTGCGCGTGCTGCAGTTCGTCCACCGCGCCCGCGCGCTCGGCTTCTCGCTCGAACAGATCGGAAAGCTCCTGAGCCTATGGCAGGACCAGGGCCGCGCCAGCGCCGACGTGCGTGCCCTGGCGCGCGCCCACATCGAAGAACTCAACCGCAAGATCGCCGAGATGGAAGCCATGCGCCGCACGCTCGAAGCATTGGCCGCGTCCTGCCACGGCGATGCGCGCTCGCACTGCCCGATCCTCGACGACCTGGCCGCGCACTAGGCTCGTGCCGGCAGCGCCAGGGGCCGGAGCGGTTCCAGGTCGGGAAAGGCGGTGACGCGGTAGCGTGGGGGCCAGGCCTGCGGCACGGGCTCGATCAGGTGGCCGCAGGCCGCGTGCAGCGCGTCCCACGGGAACATGAGCAGTTCGTCCGACCCGCCATCGCCGCCATGGCTGGACAGGACGACCCGTTCGGTGCGCGGCAGCAGGGTATCGACCCCCTCGGTCCAGACGCAGAAGCTGTATTCGGCGCCGCTCGCTTCTTCGCGCATCACCTTGTAGCTGGCGACGAACATGTCGGTCCCGTTCTTCTCGTGCAGCGCCTCGAGCATCTCTGCCTGCGCCGCGTAGTCGCCGTACAGGTACTGCCGCCGCAGGCTTGCAAGGCCGGTGCGCACGAGCGCATCCTCCGGCACATGTTCGACCGGGCGCCCGGCTTCGAAACGGTACATCAGGGCCGACACCGGCCGTGTTTCGGTATCGGCGACCCGCTGCGCCAGTGCGACCATCGCGCGCACGCCCTCGACATTCTTGCTCGAGGCCCGCAGCAGCGTATGGCGCGCCGGGATCATCGCGAGCGGATTGGCGCCGGCAATGCGATGCGCCAGGTCGGGCAGCAGCAGGCGCGAAGAGTCGTAGGCGTCGCCCCAGTCGCCCGCGTACACGCCACGCTCGACCTGGATGAAACGGTCGACCGTGGCATCGCGCAGCTTGTCCATGGCGGCGGCCAGCGCTTCCTCCACGCCCACGCCCCACTGCGCCAGTTGCGCCGGACCGACGGACTGCATCATGTCCGCGCCGTCGTGCACGAGCATCAGCACGGTATCGCCGCTGAACGGCAGGAACAGGCTGCCCGATGGCGCATCGGGCTCCTTGCCCAGCTCCATGAGGCGCAGGTATTCCGCCATGCCGCGTCCGCGCAGGGCCGGCATCAGGTGAGGCCGGGCAGCGGCAAACGTGGCCGGCAGGCCGGGAGGGCAGGCCATCGCGACCGCGCGTTCGAGCTGGCGTTCGCGTTCGCCCCCCGCAGCGGCGCAGTATTCGGGGTACAGGTTGTGCAGGTTGATGACGTGCGCGCCATCGGTGCCCAGCAGCAGGCGCAAGCCTTCCTCGTCGAAGCGGACCGGCTCGTGCGGGTAGCGGGCGGCCAGCTTCTTCATCAGGAGCTGGGCGTACTTGCGGCGCGAGGGTGGGCGCCGGAAGAAATCGAGGAGGGACATGGACGCAGTCTAGGGCGATTCGCCGGCGCTGTCCAAGCAGGGGAGATACAACGCAAAACGCCGTAAGCCTTTTTCAAAGCTTACGGCGTTTTGCGGGACTGTCGTCCAAGGTAGAGTTTGGTGCCCACGGAGGGACTCGAACCCCCACACCTCGCGGCACATGGACCTGAACCATGCGCGTCTACCAATTCCGCCACGTGGGCATATTTACTTCGGTACAGCTAACTCTTTGCAAGCTTCCGCACCGGCGGGAAACCCGCCGGACCTACGATACTGCATACTGCTACGGAATTCTATGGTGCCCACGGAGGGACTCGAACCCCCACACCTCGCGGCACATGGACCTGAACCATGCGCGTCTACCAATTCCGCCACGTGGGCATTTGTACTTCTTACTTCTTGC
>NZ_JBKBOV010000036.1:0-54550 GCF_046293535.1 Massilia sp.
GTCTTGCGCTCTCGCCGGAAGTCGTAGGCGCCAGTGGCGCGTACGACGAGTTAGGTGCTTAAAGTTTGCTTGTTGGATACGCTTACACCGCCGCCGTTTCCCTAAACCCCTATTAATGTAGAGTTAGCGATTATCCCGGACAGCAGTGGGCCTGCGCCGGGACCCAAGTTCCGTATTGCAGCCGCTAGCCCACCCGCTCCGCGCCCGCCACCCCATCTGCCACGCGGAACGCAGCCAGTTCCGCGATGGCCGATTTTGCATCCCGCACGTCGTCCAGCCCCATGAAGTGCGCCACCGTGTGCTTCGGCGTCACCTCGAGCAGCATGTAGCCCCGCTTGTCGCTGCGCCCGTACAGCATGTGCGGATTGTTCTCCATGTGGGCCAGCGTGCGTTCCTGCGAGCGCGAACTGGAGGTCACCGAGGTTCCCACGAATTCCGTCGCCACCACCGCGTTCTGCTTCGACACCGGCTTCGAGAAATCCGGCCGCAGCGAGGTCGCATAGAAGGTGTGCACGTCGCCACCCAGCACCAGCGGATTGTGCGCGCCCTGCCTGACGATCGTGTCCAGCAGGCGCCGCCGGGCCGCCGGGTAGCCGTCCCAGCCGTCGGTCCAGAAGCGCCCGTCTTCCGGTTTGCGCACCGGCGCGCTGCTCGACTGCGCCATCAGGGTCTGCTGCGCCAGGATGTTCCATCGCGCGCGCGAGGTAGCCAGGCCTTGCTCCAGCCAGGCTTCCTGCTGCGCGCCCAGCATGGTGCGGCGCGGGTCGCGCAGGGCCGCGCAGGCGCGTGCGAACACGGCGTTCGAGCCGCCGCGGGTATCCGACTTGGTGCAGGCCTGCGGCGAGCGGTACTGGCGGTCGTCGAGCACGTGGAAGCGCGCCAGCCGGCCCCAGTCGACGCGCTGGAACAGCTCGACCTGCGCGAAGCCGTCGCGCCGCACGGCGGGCAGGCGCAGCGGCATGTGTTCGTAGAAGGCCTGGTAGGCCGCGGCGCGGCGGCTGGCGAAGTCCTGCGCCAGCCGCTCGTCGCGCAGGCCGGCGTAGTCGTTGGCCACCTCGTGGTCGTCCCAGGTCACGATCCAGGGCGCCGCCGCATGCGCGGCCTGCAGGTCCGGATCACTTTTATACTGCGCATAGCGCCGACGGTAGTCCGACAGCGTGAACGACTCGTCGCTGCGCACTGCGCGCGCGGGGTGGCGCAGCTGGTACGGTCCCCACTCGTAGATGTAGTCGCCCAGGAAGGCGACCAGGTCGGGACTGCTCGCCGCGATGTGGCGGTGCGCGGCATAGCTGCCGAACTCCCAGTGCTGGCAGGAGGCCACCGCCAGCTTGAGCTGGCCAGGCATCTCGTCGCGCGCGGGCGCGGTGCGGGTGCGTCCGACCGGGCTGACGGCGTCGCCCAGCATGAAGCGGTACCAGTACCAGCGGCCCGGCGCCAGGCCCTTCACGTCGACGTGCACGCTGTGGGCCAGCTCCGGCGTGGCCACCGCCGTGCCTTTGGCGGCGATGCTGCGGAAGCCCTCGTCGTGCGCGACTTCCCAGCGCAGCGTCATCGCCAGCGGCGGCGTAGCGTCAGGCTTGAGCGGGTCGCTCAGGATGCGCGTCCACAGGATGACGGAATCGGGCAGCGGCGAGCCCGAGGCGACGCCCAGGCTGAACGGGGAGGGACCTTTCGCGGACGAGGCGCAGGCGCTCAGGCTGGCGGCGGACAGCGCGGCCGAGAGCCGCGCCGCGTCGAGCAGGAACAGCCGGCGCCCGGAGGACATCAGTCGTGGCTGATCAGCGAGTCGAGCGGCGGCAGCTGGCGCGGCTTGCGGTCGGGGCCGGTAGCGACATAGGTCAGCTGCGCTTCGGTCACTTTCACGACGTCCGCCTGCAGGCGGTTGCGCTCGGCATAGACCTCGACGCAGACGGTGATCGAGGTATTGCCGACCTTGACGATCTCGGCATAGAAGGACAGCAGGTCGCCCACGAACACCGGCTGCTTGAACAGGAAGGAGTTCACGGCGATGGTGGCCACGCGTCCGTTCGCGCGGCGGGTGGCCGGCAGCGAGCCGGCGACGTCGACCTGGGCCATGATCCAGCCGCCGAACACGTCCCCATACACGTTGGCGTCGGACGGCGCGGGCATCACGCGCAGTTCGGGCATCTTGCCTTCAGGCAGGCGGGTTCGTGGAGCGGCGGCATTTTGTGGCGTGGTCATCTTGATTTCTCGGTAAAAGCTACAATCGTCCCGAATTGAACCATAAATCCCCCAGCCCTGCCATGCGACGCACTCCCGCCAGTAACCTACCTCTGCCGCCCGACGCCAAGGGCGTGCCCCGCAACGACTGGGCTACCTTGCGCACCCTGTTCCCCTATCTGTGGGTCTACAAATGGCGCGTGCTGGCGGCGCTCGCCGCGCTGGTGGGCGCCAAGATGGCCAACGTCGGCGTGCCGCTGGTGCTCAAGCAGCTGATCGACCAGCTTGCCATCGACCCGAAGGATCCGCACGCGCTGCTGGTGCTGCCGCTCGGCGCGCTGGTCGCCTATGGCCTGCTGCGCCTGTCCACCACGCTGTTCACCGAGCTGCGCGAATTCCTGTTCGCGCGCGTAACGCAGCGGGCGGTGCGGACCATCGCCCTGAAGGTGTTCCGCCACCTGCACGCGCTGTCGCTGCGCTTCCACCTGAACCGCCAGACCGGCGGCATGACGCGCGACATCGAGCGCGGAACGCGCGGCGTCAACTCTCTGATCTCCTACTCGCTGTTCAACGTGCTGCCGACGCTGGTGGAGATCACGCTGGTGCTCGGCTACCTGGTGCTGAACTACGACATCTGGTTCACCGTCATCACCGGCGTGGCGCTGGTCAGCTACATCGCCTTCACGGTGATCGTCACCGAGTGGCGCACGCACTTTCGCCGCACCATGAACGAGCTCGATTCCAAGGCCAATACCAAGGCCATCGATTCGCTGCTCAACTATGAAACGGTGAAGTACTTCGGCAACGAGGAATACGAAGCGAAGCGCTACGACCAGGGTCTGCAGAGCTTCGAGAACGCCGCGGTGCGTTCCCAGACCTCGCTTTCTTTCCTGAACACGGGCCAGTCCCTGATCATCGCCACCGCCGTCACCCTGATCCTGTGGCGCGCCACCGAAGGCGTGATCGCCGGCACCATGACCCTGGGCGACCTGGTGCTGGTGAACTCCTTCATGATCCAGCTGTACATCCCGCTGAACTTCCTGGGCGTGATCTACCGCGAGATCAAGCAGAGCCTGGCCGACATGGAGCGCCTGTTCTCGCTGCTCGACCAGAACCGTGAAGTGGCCGACAGCCCGGGCGCCCAGCCGCTGGTGACGCAGGGCGCCAGGGTCGAGTTCTCGCACGTGGAGTTCAGCTACGAAGCCAAGCGCCAGATCCTGTTCGACGTCGACTTCACGATTCCGGCCGGGACCACGACCGCGGTGGTGGGACACAGCGGCTCCGGCAAGTCGACCCTGTCGCGCCTGCTGTTCCGCTTCTACGACGTGAACGGCGGCGCGATCCGCATCGACGGCCAGGACCTGCGCAACATCACCCAGCAATCGCTGCGCGCATCGATCGGCATCGTGCCGCAGGACACGGTGCTGTTCAACGACAGCATCGAGTACAACATCGCCTATGGCCGGCCGGGCGCCTCGCACGCGGACATCGTGGCGGCTGCGCGGGCCGCCTCGATCCACGACTTCATCGAAAGCCTGCCGGACGGCTACAGGACCACCGTGGGCGAGCGCGGCCTGAAACTGTCGGGCGGCGAGAAGCAGCGCGTGGCGATCGCGCGCACCTTGCTGAAGAACCCGGCGATCCTGATCTTCGACGAGGCGACCTCCGCCCTGGACTCGAAGTCGGAGCAGGCGATCCAGGCGCAATTAAAGGAGATCGCGAAGGACCGCACGACCCTGGTGATCGCGCACCGGCTGTCGACCATCGCGGATGCGCAGCAGATCATCGTGCTGGACCACGGGCGCATCGTGGAGCGCGGCACGCACGGGTCGCTGCTGGCGGCGCGCGGCCTGTATGCGCAGATGTGGGAACGGCAGCTGGCGCGGCCGGATGAGGAGCTGGCGTCGCCGCCGCTGGAGATTGCGAAGTAGAAGTTGCGGTGCGCCGCAGCTTCTTTCATCGCTAGCCTCAGAACGTCATCCCGGCGCAGGCCGGGATCCGATTCCTTCGCATAGTGAGGACGCATGCAGTACCGCTGCGCATGCAACTTGGGTCCCGGCCTTCGCCGGGACGACGGTCTTGAGGCTGGTAGTACTACAAGATCAGTAGGTATAGAACATCCGCTGAATGTCCTTGGTATTGCTGGTCCTGGTCAGCGCCAGCATCAGGAGGATGCGCGCCTTCTGCGGGCTCAGCGTGTCCGCCACCACGAAGTCCAGCTGGTCGTCATTCGCCTCGCCATTGCGCGCCACGATGCCCTGGCCCACACGCGAGGAACGCACGATCACCACACCCTTCTCACGCGCAGCGGTCAAGGCCGGCTTCGTTCTAGCCGGCAGGCTGCCATTGCCCACGCCCGCGTGCACCAGGCCCTTGGCGCCGGCGGCCACCAGCGCCTTCACCGCCACGTCGCCCACGTTGGCATACGCGTAGGCCACGTCCACCTGCGGCAGCGCATCCAGCTTCGACACGTCGAACTCGGTCTCCGTGGTGTGCTTGCGCGTGACCTCACGGTAGAAGAAAGGCTTGCCGCCCTGGATGTAGCCGATCATGCCCAGCTCGGCCGCACGGAAGGTGTCGGCGGTGGTGGTGTTGGCCTTGGTGACGTCGCGCGCCGCGTGGATCTGGTCGTTCATCGCCACCAGCACGCCCTTGCCCGCCGCGCTTGGCGAGCCGGCCAGGTTGACCGCGTTGTACAGGTTGATCGGGCCGTCCGCCGACAGGGCGGTGGACGGGCGCATCGACCCGACCACCACCACCGGCTTCTTGCTTTTCACGACCAGGTTCAGGAAGTAGGCCGTCTCTTCCAGCGTGTCGGTGCCGTGCGTGATGACGATGCCGTCCACGTTCGGCTGTGCCAGCAGGGCGTTGACACGCTTGGCCAGGACCAGCCAGTGCTCGTTGCCCATGTTTTCGCTGGCGATCTGGAACACCTGCTCGCCGCTGACGTTGGCGACCCTGGTGATTTCCGGGACCGCCTGGATCAGCGCCTGCACGCCCACGGTGGCGGCGGTGTAGCCGACCGTGGTGGTGCTGCTGGCGCCGGTGCCGGCGATGGTGCCGCCGGTAGCGAGGATGGTCACGTTGGGCAGCCTGTTTGCCTGCGCCTGGGCCGCCGAGGCGAGCAGGAACAGGAAGGCGAACAGCGCCGCGCATGCACGGCTGGACTTCTGGAACAGCATGTACTTCTCCTTCGATAAAACTGCTTACGGCTTCTTGTAGACGACGCCGTCCTTCATCACGAACTTGACCTGCTCGAGCACCTTCACGTCGCGCAGCGGATCGCCCTCGACCGCGATGATGTCCGCGGCAAATCCCGGTTCGACCGAACCCAGGCGGTTGCCCTGGTCGAGCAGGGCGGCCGCATGCAGGGTCGCCGAACGAATTGCCTCGGCAGGCGACATGCCCGCCTCGACCATGTAGCCGAATTCCTTCGCGTTCTCGCCATGCGGGAACACGCCGGCATCGGTGCCGAAGGCGATCTTCACGCCGGCCTTGTGGGCGCGTGCGAAGGTGGCCTGCAGCTGCGGGCCGATCGCGGCCGCCTTCGGGCGCACCAGGGCAGAATAGTAGTCCGGAATCTTGGCCTTGTCCGCCACGTAGCGGCCTGCCGAGATGGTCGGCACGTACCAGTGGCCGGTCTTCTTGAACAGGGCGACGGTCTCGTCGTCCATCAGGGTGCCGTGCTCGATCGAGTCGACGCCGGCGCGCAGTGCGCGCTTCATGCCCTCGGCGCCGTGCGCGTGGGCCGCGACGCGGAAACCGTAGTCCTTGGCGGTGCTGACGATGGCCTTCAGCTCGTCCTCGGTGTACTGCGAGTTCTGGCCGTTGGCGGCCTGGCTCAGCACGCCGCCGGTGGCGGTGATCTTGATCAGGTCCGCGCCTTCCTTGTAGCGTTGGCGCACGGCCTGGCGGCCTTCTTCCGGGCTGTCGATCACGCCCTTCTCGGGACCGGGAGCGCCGAGTTTCTCGCTCAGGAAGTGCGACAGGTTGTTGGTCGGGTCGGCATGGCCGCCGGTGGTGGCGATCGACTTGCCGGCGGTGAACATGCGCGGGCCCGGGATCTCGCCGGCCGCGATGGCGCGCTTGAGCGAGACGTTCAGGCCGTCGGCCGCGCCGAGGTCGCGCACCGTGGTGAAGCCGGCCATCAGGGTGCGGTGGGCGTATTTCACCGAACGGAAAGCCATGTCCTGCGGGTCGGCGGTGAGGCGGTCGCGGTAGGCATCGACCACCGGCGCGGTCTCGCTGGTCAGGTGCACGTGCATGTCGATCAGGCCCGGCAGGCAGCTATGGCGCGACAGGTCGACGTTCCCTGCCGCCTGGGTCATCGGGCCGACGGACTTCACGACGCCGTTCTCGACCACGATGCTGACGCGCTCGCGCCAGGTGCCGCTCTTGACGTCGAGCAGGCGGCCGCAGTCGATGGTCTGGGTGGCGGCGTGGGCGCTGCCGAACGCGCCCAGCAGCAGGCTTGCCATGGTCAGTTGTTTCATGTCTCGCTCCTCATGTTGTTATAGGTAGTGATGGAAAAAAGGCCCTCCATCGCTGGAAGGCCTTCGGTACTGAAGATGATTCGCGCTGCTTTAGCGCAGCGGCGAGATGGCCGGATCCTTGTTCGGATCCGACAGGTCGCCTTCCCACTTCGCGACCACGGCGGTGGCGATGCCGTTGCCGATCACGTTGGTGGCCGAGCGGGCCATGTCCAGGAAGTGGTCGATGCCCAGCAGGAGCAGCAGGCCGGCTTCCGGAATGTTGAACTGGGCCAGGGTGGCGGCGATGACGACCAGCGAGGCGCGCGGCACGCCGGCCATGCCCTTCGAGGTCAGCATCAGGACCAGCATCATGGTCAGCTGGGTCGCCAGGTCGAGTTCGATGCCGTAGGCCTGGGCGATGAACACCGCCGCGAAGGTGCAGTACATCATCGAGCCGTCGAGGTTGAACGAGTAGCCGATCGGCAGCACGAAGGCGGCCAGGCGGTTCTTGACGCCGAAGCGCTCCAGGCCCTCCAGGGTCTTCGGGAAGGCCGCTTCCGACGAGGCGCAGGTGTAGGCCAGGATGGTCGGCTCCTTCAGTTCGGAGATCAGGCGCAGCACGCGGCGGCCGAGGAAGATCCCGCCGATCAGGATCAGCACCACCCACAGCAGGATGATGCCGAGGTAGAACTCGGCCATGAAGATGCCGTAGGTCGACAGCACGCCCAGGCCGCTCTTGGCAACCACGCCGGCCACCGCCGCGAACACGGCGATCGGCGCGAAGTTCATGACGTAGCCGGTGACCTTCAGCATGATGTGGGCGATGCCGTCCACCGCGTCGATCAGCGGGGTGGCGCGCGCGCCCACGGCGGCGGCCGCGGTGCCGAAGAAGACCGAGAACACCACGATCTGCAGGATCTCGTTCTTGGCCATGCCGTCGAAGATCGAGGTCGGGATCAGGTGGGTGATGAAGTCCTTCATGGACAGGCTGGAGGTCGTGATGCCCGACGAGGCGCCGATCGGCGGCACGGCGCCCGACAGGGCCATCGCGTCGCCCGGACGGAACAGGTTCACCAGGATCAGGCCCAGCGACAGCGAGATGACCGAAGCGATCACGAACCAGCCCAGCGCCTTGGCGCCGATGCGGCCCACTTCCTTGGCGTCGCCCATCTTGGCGATGCCGACCACCAGGGTCGAGAACACCAGCGGCGCGATGATCATCTTGATCAGGCGGAGGAACATGGTCGTGATCAGCGACATCGTCTCGGCGAAGCCGGCCGGGTCCTCGAAGCTGGTGTTGGCCACGTAGCCGACGACGATCCCGAGCACGAGGCCGACCAGGATGTAGGTTGTCAGGCGGTTCTTTTTATCCATAATGCTTCCTGTCTCGTGGACCTGTGCATAACCCGCGGCAGGGATGGCACTGTCGCAAGGCGAATTGTTGGGTATTTTTATCGTAGGAGAACGGTGATTCGTTCTGGTGGGTAAGGCAAGTTCCGAAGTATCCTTGTGGCTAGAAATGCTGTCAAGCACGCTTACACGAGTACAACAGATGATCGAAATCGAGAACGTCAGCAAGTGGTATGGCAACTTCCAGGTGCTGCGCGCATGCAGCACCCGGGTGGAGCGCGGCGACGTGGTGGTGGTGTGCGGACCCTCCGGCTCGGGCAAATCCACCCTGATCAAGACTGTCAACGGGCTGGAGCCCTTCCAGGAGGGAATCGTGCGGGTAGACGGGATCTCGGTGGGCGACCCCAAGACGAAGCTGTCGCAACTGCGCGCCCGCATCGGCATGGTGTTCCAGAACTTCGAGCTGTTCCCGCACCTGTCGGTACGCGAGAATCTGACACTGGCCCAGGTCAAGGTGCTGGGCCGCAGCAAGGACGAAGCGCTGGCGCGCGGCCTGGCATACCTCGACCGGGTCGGCCTGCTGGCCCACAAGGACAAGTACCCGGGCCAGCTCTCGGGCGGCCAGCAGCAGCGCGTGGCGATCGCGCGCGCCCTGGCGATGGACCCGGTGGCGATGCTGTTCGACGAGCCCACTTCCGCGCTCGACCCGGAGATGATCGGCGAGGTGCTCGACGTGATGGTGGGCCTGGCGCAGGAGGGCATGACCATGATGGTGGTGACCCACGAGATGGGCTTCGCGCGCAAGGTGGCGGACCGGATCGTCTTCATGGACCAAGGCAGCATCGTCGAGGACACCCCGGCCGACGATTTCTTCGCCGCCCCGCGCTCCGAGCGGGCGCGCGAGTTCCTGGCCCGTATTATTCATTAGTTAATCACTGGCCCCGGCGCGCTGTCCGGGCGGCGCTGCGGGTAAAATGTCGCGATCTGAACCCGCGCAATCCGAGAGCTGCCATGTCCCCCATCGACACCCCTGACACCATCACCATCACCCGCCCCGACGACTGGCACCTGCACCTGCGCGACGGCGCGGCCTTGTCCAGCGTGCTGCCGCACAGCGCGCGCCAGTTCGCGCGTGCGATCGTGATGCCTAACCTGAAGCCGCCGGTCACCACCACCGCCATGGCTGCCGCCTACCGCGAGCGCATCCTGGCGGCGCTGCCTGAGGACATGGCCCGGCCGGCGCCCCGGTTCGAGCCGCTGATGACGCTGTACCTGACCGACAACACCGATCCGGACGAGATCCGCCGCGCCCAGGATTCCGGCTTCGTCCACGCGGTCAAGCTGTATCCGGCCGGCGCCACCACCAATTCCGATGCCGGCGTCACCGACCTGAAGAAGTGCTACAAAACGCTGGAAGTCATGCAGGAAGTCGGCATGCCGCTCCTGGTGCACGGCGAAGTGACCGACAACGAGATCGACCTGTTCGACCGCGAAGCCGTGTTCATCGAGCGCGTCATGCGCCCGCTGCGCAGCGCCATGCCGGTCCTGAAGGTGGTGTTCGAGCACATCACCACCAAGGAAGCGGCCCAGTACGTGGCCGAGGCCGAAGGGCCGATCGCGGCGACTATCACCGCCCACCACCTGCTGTACAACCGCAACGAGATCTTCCGCGGCGGCATCCGCCCGCACTACTACTGCCTGCCGGTGCTCAAGCGCGAGGAACACCGCCTGGCGCTGGTCACGGCCGCCACCAGCGGCGACGAGCGCTTCTTCCTCGGCACCGACTCCGCGCCGCACGCGGTGCACACCAAGTACGCCGCCTGCGGCTGCGCCGGCTGCTACACCGCGCTGCACGCGATGGAGATGTACACCGAAGCCTTCGCCCAGGCCGGCGCGCTCGACAAGCTCGAAGCCTTCGCCAGCCTGAACGGCCCGGCCTTCTACGGCCTGCCGGTCAACGAAGGGACGATCACGCTCAAGCGCGAGTCCTGGACCCTGCCGGACACCGTGCCCTTCGGCGAACATTCGCTGGTGCCGCTCAACGCCGGCGAGACCATCCACTGGAAGATGGTGTAAGCCTGCATGCTGTCGCAGATCGACTGGTCGCGCCCGTGGTATGACGCGGTGCGGCCGGCCTGGCTGGAAGTCGCGCGCCTGGGTCTGGACGGCGACGACTTCCTCGACGCCTTCAACCGCAACGCGGCACGGCTCGGCCTGCGCAACCACGCCGGACTGCCGCTGCGCTTCGTGCCGCAGTCCGCGCTGCCGGAGGGGACTGCCTACGAGGAATTCATCGGCGCCACCGGCCAGGTCCCGACCCGCGACAACCTGCACGACTTCTTCAATGGCCTGGTGTGGCAGACCTTCCCGCTCATCAAGCGCCAGTTGAACGCCCTGCAGGCCGCCCAGATCGCCCAGGCCGGCATCGGCAAGTCGCGCGGGCCGGCGCGCGATGCCGCCACCATTTTCGACGAGAACGCCGCGCTGCTGATGGTGCGCGAGGGAAGGTGCGGACGGGCGCTGGTGGACGAACTGCGGGCCCACGGCTGGCTGTCCGCCCTTCATGACAAGCGCGCTGTCTTTGCAAGCGATGTGCGAATCTGGCTGTTTGGCCACGCGCTGATGGAAAAGCTGGTGGCGCCGCGCAAGGCGATCACCGCCCATACGCGCGTCGTCTTCGCCAGCGACGATGTGCTGGCGCTGGCCCCTGGCGACCAGCGTGCCTGGCTCGACGCCCACGTGGCGGACGAGCTGGCGCGCGACGGCTTGACGACCGCCGGCTTCACGCCGCTGCCGGTGCTCGGCGTGCCCGGCTGGTGGCCCGGGCAGGACCGCGACTTTTATCTCGACACGACCGTCTTCCGTCCAAAACGGCGGACGACCTGAAAGGAATACGATGGCAAACGCAGTATGCTGGGGCATCCTCGGCACGGGCAAGATCGCGCGCGCCTTCGCCAATGCGTTGAAAGATGTGCCGGACGCCGTGCTGGCGGCGGTTGCCTCGCGCAGCCTCGACAAGGCCCAGGCCTTCGTGCAGGAATTCGGCGGCAATGCCGCGGCCTATGGCAGCTACCAGGAGCTGCTTGACGCTTCCGGCATCGACCTGGTCTACGTCGCCACCCCGCATCCCCGGCACGCCGACAACGCCCTGATGGCGCTGCGCGCCGGCAAGGGCGTGCTGGTCGAAAAACCCTTCGCCATGAACCTGCGCGAAGCCGAGCAGGTGGTCACGCTGGCGCGCTCGCGCCGCCTGTTCCTGATGGAAGCCATGTGGACGCGCTACTTGCCGGCCTTCGACGAAGTGCGGCGCATCATCGCCTCGGGCGAGATCGGCGCGGTGCGCCAGGTGGTGGCGGACTTCGGCATCGCCCCGGATGCCGGCCCCGAACACCGCCTCTACAATCCGGAACTCGGCGGCGGCGCGCTGCTCGACCTGGGCATCTATCCGCTGTCGATCGCCACCGCGCTGCTCGGCCCGGTTGCCGAGATCAAGGCCCAGGCCATGCTCGGAGACACCGGCGTCGACGTGCAGACCGGCTTCACCTTGCGGCACGAGGGCGGCGGCCTGTCGGTGTGCAGCTGCTCCTTCCAGGCGCGCACGCCCTGTGAGCTGACGGTGTCGGGCGCGCGCGGCCATGTGCGCATGAACACCATGTTCCACCGCGCGACGAGCGTCACCGTCAGCCTCGAGGACGGCAGCACACGCACGGTCGATACGCCTTACCTCGGCAACGGCTACGTGCACGAAGTGATCGAGGCGCAACGCTGCTTCAACGCAGGCTTGCCGGAGAGCCCGGGCATGAGGCTCGAAGAGACGCTGGCGCTGATGGGCGTGATGGACGAGATCCGGCGCCAGGTCGGCCTGGCTTACGAGAGCGACCGCAGGAGCCTGCGGCCCGTGCATGCGGCCTGAATTGACAAGCCGGAGCGCTGCGCGAATACTGGAGCGGTATTGACCACCATTCCAGCGGAGTCCCTCCATGCGCAAGCTTGCATCCCTCGTCCTGGCCGCCGGCCTGCTGTCCAATAGCGCGGCCTGGGCCGATCCGGTACCGCTAGATAAAATGGACTACGTCGGCAACTGGCAGGGCAAGGACATGCAGCTGTCGCTGTCGAAGGAAGGCAAGGTCGAATACAAGCGCGGCAGGCCGAACGACCAGGTCAACCTGAGCATCGACCTGAAGGGCTTCAAAGGGAACAGCTTCGAGGCCGGCGTCGCCTTCGTGCGCACCACTTTCGTGGTCAGCAAGCCGCCGCAGCGCGAGGGCGGAAAGTGGAAGATGACGGTCGATGGCGTCGAGCTGACCAGGGTCGACTGAGATGCTGCGCGCCATCGCACCCATCCTGCGCATCTTCGACGAAGCGAAAGCCCGCGAGTTCTACGTGAGCTTCCTCGGTTTCCAGGTCGACTGGGAGCACCGCTTCGAGCCCGGCCTGCCGCTCTACCTGCAGGTCTCGCGCGACGGCTGCGTGCTGCACCTGAGCGAACACCACGGTGATTGCTGCCCTGGCGCCGCGATGCGCATCGAGGTCGACGACATCGATGCCCTGCACGCGGAGCTGTCGGCGAAACAGTACGGCTACGCCCGGCCGGACATCGACGACACGCCCTGGGGCTCGCGCGACATGTCGGTGAAGGACCCGTTCGGGAACCGGCTGACCTTTACCAACGCCATCAGTACCTGATGTAACTGTCCTTGCCTTCCACTGGGAGAGCCGAGTTTGCATACTGATCAACGCGTCGCGGTCCTGATCGATTGCGATAACGCGAACCCCTCCGTACTCGATTACGCCATGCAGTGTGCCGCTGAATGCGGGCGCGTGGTGCTCAAGCGGGCGTATGGCAACCACACCACCCTGGCCAATCGGTGGAAGGAGTCGCTCCTGCCGATGGGCTTCGCCCCCTACCTCCAATTACAGTATGCGACCGGCAAGAACACGGCCGATATCGCGTTGGCGCTGGATGCGCTGGAAGCTTTGCTGGACGGCCGTGTCGACTGTTTTCTTGTCGTGACCAGCGACTCTGACTTCGTGCACCTTTGTCACAAGCTGCGCGAACGCGGCGCTGCCGTGCATGTTGTCGGCGAGGCCAAGACGCCGGGTGCGCTGCGCGGCGCCTGTGACCGCTTTTTCAGATTCGTCCCGGCAGAAGCGGCTTCGCCGGCGCCGCATTCCCTGCCTGCGTCCCCTGCACCAGTGCCGGCGATTACGACAGCGTCTTCTGTGGCGAAAAAGCACCCCAATTTCGTCATCGACGCCATCGCTCAGTTATCGCCAGGGGCCCCAGGCGGCAGGGTGCACTTGGGTGCCTTGGGCAACCATCTCGACAAGGTTGTGCCGGGGTTCAAGTCGAAGCAGTACGGTTATCCGAAGCTGATCGAGATGCTGCGGGCGTACCCGTCACTGGAAGTTCACGATCAGGGAGGCCAGGCTTGGACCGTCCGCCTCGTGCAGGGTTCTAGCCGGAAGGCTGCCTGATACGCAATCCTGCTTCAGGAACGCGCGGCATCCAGCCTGTGCAGCAGCTCGCGGTGCAAGTCCAGCGTGTACTTGCTCATATGCCGGCGCGCGTGCTCGATCTCCTTCAGCTCGCGCTGCGCCACCGCCTCGTCGCGGTTGGCAAGCGCCCACAGCGCCAGTTCCACCCGCGCCTCGATGCTACCGAAGCGTTCCACAAGCGCTGAGAACTGGGCGCCGGCTTCTGCCTGCCGTCCGGTGGCGGCATAGGCGCGGCCCAGCGCCAGTCCGACTTCCTCGGGCCGGTAGCCCGGCTGTTTTGCCTGCAGCGGCGCCAGGAGGCCGATTGCCGCGTCGAGCTCACCGTTCGCCGCTTTCGCACGCGCCGCTCCCAGGATCACCTCGGCGTCATTGGCGAACGGCCCCTGCAGGCAGGCGTCGAATTGCGCCGCCGCTTCCGCGGCCTGTCCCGCTTCGAGCAGCGCACTGGCCAGGCGCATCTGGTTGTGCGCTGTCGGGGTCAGGTCGAAGGCTTGCCGGGCTTCGCGCACGGCGCGGCCCGGGTCGAGCTTCTTCTGCAGTGCGTGCCCGGCCGTCCTGGCCCGGCGCTCCAGGCGCGAATGCGGCAGGAAGACGGCCGCGAAGTAGACCAGGCTGCCGAGCAGGGGGAAGGCGAACAGGATCAGCAGCCAGTACAACTGCCGCCCGGTGCGCACGGCATGGACGGCGAAGAAGACGGCGACGATCAGGTGAAGTCCGAGTCCGAGAATGGGCATGGCCGTACGTGGGTGGTGGGCAAGCCGCCACGATAGCCCGGTTCGGTGGCCCGATGTCTATCGGATTGTCACGGCTTGCGCTGATCCCTAGACCTTGAGGAATTCCTCGCGCCCGCCCAGCCAGCGCGTCAGGTGGGCATCGACGACCGCCATGTATTCGGGCCGCTCGCCGTTGTCCAGCAGGTACTGCGCCACGTCGCGCGCCTTGTCCACGATCCACTGGTCGGTCTCCAGGTCGGCGAAGCGCAGCATCGCCTCGCCCGACTGGCGCGCGCCCAGGAATTCGCCGGGGCCGCGGATTTCCAGGTCGCGCCGCGCGATCTCGAAGCCGTCGGTGGTCTCGCGCATCGTCATCAGGCGCTGCTTGGCCACCTGGCCCAGCGGGCTCTGGTAGAGAAGCAGGCACACGCTCGCGGCCGAGCCCCGGCCCACGCGGCCGCGCAGCTGGTGCAGCTGCGACAGGCCGAAGCGCTCGGCGTGCTCGATCACCATCAAGGAGGCGTTCGGCACGTCGACGCCGACCTCGATCACGGTGGTCGCCACCAGCACGTGGATGTCGCCTGCAATGAAGGCGTCCATGATCACCTGTTTTTCCGCCGGTTTCAGGCGACCGTGCACCAGGCCCACCTGCAAGTCGGGCAGGGCTTCGGCCAGGGTCTCGTAGGTCTCGGTCGCGGTCTGCAGCTGCAGCACCTCGGATTCCTCGATCAGCGGGCAGACCCAGTACACCTGGCGCCCCTCCTGCGCGGCGGCGTGGACGCGCTCGATCACCTCGTCGCGCCGGTTCTGGTCGATGGCGCGCGTGACGATCGGGCTGCGCCCCGGCGGCAGCTCGTCGATCACCGAGACCTCGAGGTCGGCGTAATAGGTCATGGCCAGGGTGCGCGGGATCGGCGTGGCCGACATCATGAGCTGGTGCGGCACCAGGCCGTCGCTGCCCTTGTTGCGTAGCGTCAGGCGCTGGCCGACGCCGAAGCGGTGCTGCTCGTCGACGATGACGAGGCCCAGGCGCGCGAACTGCACCGTGTCCTGGATCAGGGCGTGGGTGCCGATCACCAGCTTGGCTTCGCCGGATTCGATCAGCTCCTTGGCCGCGTCCTTTTCCTTTTTCTTCAGGCTGCCGGTCAGCCAGGCCACCTTCACGCCGAGCGGCTCCATCCAGGCCGCGATCTTGCGGAAGTGCTGCTCGGCCAGGATCTCGGTGGGCGCCATCAGCGCCGCCTGGTAGCCGCTGTCGATCGCCTGGGCGGCGGCCAGCGCCGACACCACGGTCTTGCCGCTGCCGACGTCGCCCTGCAGCAGGCGCTGCATCGGATACGCCTCGCGCAGGTCGGCGCCGATCTCCCGCACCACGCGCTGCTGCGCACCGGTGAGCTCGAAGGGCAGGGCGGTCAGGAAGGACGCGGACAGTTCTCCGACCGCCAGCAGCTGCGGCGCGCCTTTCTCGCGGCGCGCGCGCTGTGCCCGTTTCAGCGACAGCTGCTGGGCCAGCAGCTCGTCGAATTTCATGCGGGTCCAGGCCGGGTGGCTGCGCTCGGTGAGCGCGTATTCGTCCACGTCCGCCGGCGGGTAGTGCAGCAGGCGCACCGAGGGCTCGAAATCCCACAGCTGCAGGCGCGAGAGGAAGGCGTTGGGCAGGGTGTCGCGCCAGTCGACCCGCTTCATGGCGTCGGCGATGGCGCGCCGCAGCACCGTCTGCGACAGGCCCTCGCCGGCCGGATACACCGGCGTGAGCGAGGTAGGCAGGGGCGCGCCCTCGTTGATCACCTTGTAGGTGGGGTGCACCATCTCGGCCCCGAAGAAGCCGTGTTTCAGTTCGCCCCGGGCGCGCACCCTCACGCCTTCGGACAATTGCTTGACCTGGCTGCCGTAGAAATTCATGAAGCGCAGCTGCAGCTCGCCCGTGTCGTCGGAGATCTGTACCAGCAGCTGGCGCCGCGGCTTGTACGTGATTTCGTTCCTGAGCACGACCCCTTCGACCTGCCAGGTCTGCAGGCCGCGCATGCTGGCTTCGCGGATGGAGACGACCTTGGTCTCGTCCTCGTAGCGCATGGGCAGGTGCAGCACCAGGTCCATGTCGGTGCGCAGGCCCAGCCGGGCCAGCCTGGATTCGAGGGTTTTCGGGGCGGATGTGGTTTTTGGGGCGGGCATATTGCGGCATTCAGGCAGATGCTGGCGTAAAATAGAGGGTTCGCCGCACGCATTGCAGCCTCTATTGTAAGGCTGTCAGCATCCATTTTCCCAGAATTGACAACAATGTACTCGCTTTCCGATTTCGATTTCGACCTGCCGCCAGAGCGGATCGCGCAGCATCCGCTGCCTGACCGGAGCGCCTCGCGCCTGCTGCAGCTCGATGGCGACCAGATCACCGACCGCCATTTCGCGGACATCGTCGACCAGCTCCAGCCGGGCGACCTCCTGGTGATGAACAATACGCGCGTGCTCAAGGCGCGCTTCTTCGGCGTCAAGGAAACCGGCGGCCAGGTGGAAGTGCTGGTCGAGCGCGTGCTGGACAACCGCACGGTGCTGGCGCAGGTGCGCGCATCGAAGTCGCCCAAGCCGGGCAACCGCATCCGCCTGGCCGACGCCTTCGACGTCACGGTCGGCGAGCGCGCCGGCGAGTTCTTCACCCTCATTTTCGAGGGCGACGTGTTCGAGCTGATCGAGGCCCACGGCCGCCTGCCGCTGCCGCCCTACATCGAGCACAACGCCGACGAGTTCGACGAGCAGCGCTACCAGACCGTGTATTCGAAGGAACCCGGGGCGGTGGCCGCGCCGACCGCCGGCCTGCACTTCGACCAGCCTTTGCTGGACCGCCTGGCCGAGAAAGGAATCAAGCTGGCGTACGTGACCCTGCACGTGGGCGCCGGCACCTTCCAGCCGGTGCGGGTCGAGGACCTGTCGGCGCACCAGATGCATTCCGAGTGGTACACGATCCCGCAAGAGACGGTGGATGCGGTGCGCGCGGCCAAGGCGGCGGGACGCGACGTGGTGGCGGTCGGCACCACCTCCTTGCGGGCGCTGGAATCGGCTTCGCAGTCGGGCAAGTTGAAGGGCGGCAGCGACGACACGGCGCTGTTCATCACGCCGGGCTATGCCTTCAAGACGGTGACCCGCCTGATCACCAACTTCCACCTGCCCAAGTCGACCCTGATGATGCTGGTGTCGGCCTTTGCCGGCTACCACGAGATCCGCAAGGCCTATGCCCATGCGATCGCCAACGAATACCGCTTCTTCAGCTATGGCGACGCCATGCTGCTGACGACGACCTCACGTTAAACCATACCGATGCTCGAATTTACCCTTCTTAAAAAAGACACCAGCGGCCTGTCGCACGCGCGCCGCGGCCGCTTGACGCTCAACCACGGCACCATCGAAACCCCGATCTTCATGCCGGTCGGGACCTACGGCTCGGTCAAGGCGATGTCGCCGGTCGAGCTGAAGGAAGTCGGTTCGCAGATCATCCTGGGCAACACCTTCCACCTGTGGCTGCGCCCGGGCACGGCGGTGCTCGACAAGTTCGGCGGCCTGCACAAGTTCATGGGCTGGGACGGCCCGATCCTGACCGATTCGGGGGGATTTCAGGTGTTCTCGCTGGGCGCGATGCGCAAGATCACGGAAGAGGGCGTCAAGTTCGCCTCGCCGATCGACGGCTCGCGCCAGTTCCTGTCGCCTGAAGTGTCGATGCAGATCCAGCGCTCGCTGAACTCGGACATCGTGATGCAGTTCGACGAGTGCACCCCCTACGAAATAGATGGGAGACCCGCGACGGCCGAAGAGGCGGCCAAGTCGATGCGCATGTCGTTGCGCTGGGCCCAGCGCTCGATGAACGAATTCAAGCGCGGCGAGAACCCGAACGCGCTGTTCGGCATCGTCCAGGGCGGCATGTACGAGCACCTGCGCGACGAATCGCTGGCGGGTCTGGAAGATATTAATTTTCCTGGCCTGGCGATCGGCGGCCTGTCGGTGGGCGAGCCGAAGGAAGACATGCAGCGCATCCTGGCCCACGTCGGCCCGCGCCTGCCGGAAAACAAGCCGCACTACCTGATGGGCGTCGGCACCCCGGAAGACCTGGTCGAAGGCGTCGCCAATGGCGTCGACATGTTCGACTGCGTCATGCCGACCCGCAATGCGCGCAATGGCTGGCTGTTCACCCGCTTTGGCGACGTCAAGATCAAGAACGCGCGCTACAAGGATGACGAGGCGCCGCTGGACGAGTCGTGCGATTGCTATTGCTGCAAGAATTTCTCGCGGGCGTATCTGCACCACCTGCACCGCTCGAACGAGATCCTGGGCGCGCGCCTGAACACCATCCACAACCTGCACTTCTATCTGAAGATCATGCAGGAGATGCGCGATGCGATCGATGCGGACAGGTTCAATGAGTTCCGGATCCAGTTCCGGGCTGACCGCTCACGCGGGGTGTAAGCGGGCGCTTACTACTGAGTTTGTAGGGGGCGGCTCTGCCGACCGCGCGTTCACATCCTGCATGCCCTGTGGCTGCTCATCACCGAGTTGGCCGCGCGGACGGCGCAGCGTGATCTGGTTCACCGGACCAGATCACGCCTACAGAAATTAAATTTCCAGCAATATCTTGCAATTGGGAATTGCAAACCTACATACCCTCAGATTGTCCCCGGCCCCACCGCCGGTGCTAGAATATACCGCTTATTTTTTAATCCTCACAATCGGAGTCCTTGTGTTCATTTCCAACGCGTACGCGCAAACGACGGCTGCAGCCGATCCTGGCCTGATGGGTAGCCTGACCACCTTCCTGCCGCTGATCCTGATGTTCGTGGTCATGTATTTCCTCATGATCCGTCCTCAGCAAAAACGCCAGCGCGAGCTGAAAGCAATGATGGACGCACTGGCCAAGGGCGACGAAGTGGCGACCGCCGGCGGCATCCTGGGCCGCGTCGTCAAGGTGGCCGACACCACCGTGACCCTGGAAATCGCCACCGGCACCGAGATCGTGGTCCAGAAGAACGCAGTGGTGACGCTGCTGCCGAAAGGCACCCTGAAGGCACTGTAAGGCCAGTCAAGCACCACCAGCGGCCCCCGGGGGCCGCATCGTGCCCAACATTGAACGCTGGAACACTATGAATCGCTATCCCGTCTGGAAATATCTATTGATCGCCGTCGCGCTCCTGCTGGGCGCGCTGTACACGGCGCCGAACTACTTCGGCGAATCGCCGGCACTGCAGGTTACCACCGGTAAAACGACGGTCAATATCACCAGCGCCACCGTCGGCCTGGTCGAAGATACCCTCAAGCGCAATGGTGTTCCGGCTACCGCCATCGCCCTGGAAGGCACCGGCAACAGCACCGCGGTACGCGCGCGCTTTGCCAGCACCGATGACCAGTTCAGGGCCAAGCTGGCGCTCGAGCGCGACATGAATCGCGACCGCGAAAATCCCGACTACATCGTCACCGTCAACCTGGCGAAGAATACCCCGGCCTGGATGGAAGCCATCGGCGCCAAGCCCATGAACCTGGGCCTGGACCTGCGCGGCGGCGTGCACTTCCTGCTGCAGATCGACAGCAAGGCCGTGCTCGACACGAAGGTGAAGGGCCTGCAGGCCAGCGTGCGCAGCCAGCTGCGCGACGCCAACATCCGCCACGCCGGCATCGAGCGCGTCGGCAACAGCATCGAAGTGCGCTTCCGCGAGGCCGCCACCCGCACCGACGCCCGCAATACCCTGGCCAAGCAGTCGCAAGACCTGCTGTTCACCGATGCCGCCGACGGCACCGAGCTGAAACTGGTCGTCTCCCTCAAGCCGGAAGCGGTGCGCCGCACTGTCGAAGAAGGCGTGAAGCAGAACATCTCCACCCTGTCCAAGCGCATCAACGAACTGGGCACCACCGAACCGCTGATCCAGCAGCAGGGCGCCGACCGCATCATCGTCCAGCTGCCGGGCGTGCAGGACGTGGCGCGCGCCAAGGACATCATCGGCCGCACCGCCACCCTGGAACTGCGCATGGTCGACCACACCGTGACGCCGGGCACCGAACTGACCGCCGCGATTCCGCTGAACTCGGAACTGTTCACCGAGGGCCGCGGCGCCCCGGTGGTGGTATCCAAGGACATCATCCTGACCGGCGACTACATCTCGAGCGCCGTCGCAAGCTTCGATTCGAACCAGCAGCCGGCCGTCTCGATCGACCTGAACGGCGACGGCGGCCGCCGCATGCGCCTGGCCACCCGCGAAAACGTCGGCAAGCGCCTGGCGGTCCTGCTCAAGGAAAAAGGCCAGTACAGCGTGCCGACGGCCCCGGTCATCAACCAGGAACTGGGTTCGACCTTCCAGATCACCGGCATCGGCAGCATCGAAGACGCCAACGAGCTGGCGCTGCTGCTGCGCTCGGGCGCACTGTCGGCGCCGATGGAATTCATCGAGGAGCGCGTGATCGGCCCGCAACTGGGCGCCGAGAACATCGAGCGCGGCCTGAATTCGACCCTGTGGGGCTTCGTGGCGATCGCGGTCTTCATGGTCATCTACTACCACCTGGTGGGTACGGTCAGCGCGATCGCGCTGGCGGCCAACGTGCTGCTCCTGCTGGCCTTGCTGTCGATGCTGCAGGTCACATTGACCTTGCCGGGTATTGCCGCAATCGCGCTCACGCTCGGCATGGCGATCGACTCCAACGTGCTGGTCAACGAGCGCATCCGCGAGGAGTTGCGCGCGGGCGCCACGCCGCAGGTGGCGATCAATGCCGGCTACAAGCACGCCTGGGACACGATTTTCGACTCCAACGTCACCGCCCTGATCGTCGGCCTGGCGCTCCTGATCTTCGGTTCCGGTCCGGTGCGCGGCTTCGCCGTGGTGCACTGCCTGGGCATCCTGACCTCGATGTTCTCGGCCGTGTTCCTGTCCCGTGGCCTGATCAACCTCTGGTATGGCCGCAAGAAGAAACTGACGCACATCTCGATCGGCACGGTCTGGAAAGAAGGTTTTACGCCTAACAAGCAAAACGCGACTCAGGGAGCGCAGGACTAAACATGGAATTTTTCAAGATTAAACGGGATATCCCGTTCATGCGTCACGCCATGATCCTCAATGTGATCTCGGTGGTGACTTTCCTGGCAGCCGTGTTCTTCCTGGTGACCAAGGGCCTGCACTGGTCGGTCGAGTTCACCGGCGGTACCGTGATGGAGCTGCACTACCCGCATGCCGCGGACCAGGAAAAGATCCGCGGCACGCTGCGCGGCATCGGCTATGAAGCGCCCGAGGTGACCAGCTTCGGCACCGCCCAGAGCGTCCTGCTGCGCCTGCCGATCGTCGAAGGCCAGGACCAGGCCGGCACCTCGGGCCGCGTCTTCAACGCGATCTGCGCTTCGGAGCAGGGCAAGCCGACGGTCGCCCAGGTCACGACCGACAAGGGCGAGCAGGTCAACCGCACCGCCTGCGTGACCGCGGACAACAAGGAATTGATCAGCCTGCAGCGCGTCGAGTTCGTCGGCCCGGCGGTCGGCGAAGAGCTGGCGCAGAACGGCCTGAACGCGCTGATCATGGTGGTGATCGGCGTGGTCATCTACCTGTCGGTCCGCTTCGAGTGGAAGTTCGCGGTCTCGGCGATCATCGCCAACCTGCACGACGTGGTCATCATCCTGGGCTTCTTCGCCTTCTTCGAGCTGGAGTTCTCGCTGACGGTGCTGGCGGCGATCCTGGCGGTGCTGGGCTACTCGGTCAACGAATCGGTCGTCATCTTCGACCGAATCCGCGAGATGTTCCGCAAGCAGCGCAAGATGAGCGTGACGGAAGTGATCGACCACGCGATTACCAGCACCATTTCGCGTACCATCATCACCCACGGCTCGACCCAGATCATGGTCCTGTCGATGCTGCTGTTCGGCGGCCACGCGCTGCACAACTTCGCCATCGCGCTGACCATCGGCATCTGCTTCGGCATTTATTCCTCGGTGTTCGTTGCGGCGGCACTGGCGATGTGGCTCGGCATCAAGCGCGAAGACCTGGTCAAGCCGGTCAAGGAGAAGGACGAAACCGACGGCGCCGTGGTGTAAACGCACGCTTTCTCCCCAAAAATGCCGCCCAGGCCTTGCCTCGGCGGCATTTTTTACATCTAGATCAAGCCGGTGTGACAATTAGGCAGTTTATGTGCGGTAACGCACGGAAGGCCGCAGAGGCGCTCCCTATAGTGGACCTGTCTCTTTCAGGACATCCCTAGTTTTGGACTTCACCCGCTCCCCAACCGGAGCGGGTTTTTTTTTGCCGCTACAGGTATTTGGCCCACATTTCGTTGGTGAAGCGGCCGTCGGGATCGACGCTGCGTTTGATCGCGCGCAAGGCTTCAGCCTCGGGATAGGCGCGGTCGAACTGGGCGCGGGTGGCATGCAGCTGGTAGGGCAGGTAGTAGCGTCCGCCGAAGGCAAGCGCGGTGTCGATCATCGCGCGCGTCCACTCGGCCGCCCGGCGCCGTGCCGCGGCATGGGTACGCTGCTTGTAGTACACCACGAAGGAAAACACCTCTTCTTTTGCCCAGGGCAGCAGGGAGCTGGCGTCGGCCGGCGAATGGCGCACCGACACATTCAGGACCTGGGCCTCGTGCTGGCGGATGGTTGCCGCCATGGCGCGCGCATAGGCGGCGAAGTGCCGCACCGGGATGAAATATTCTTGCAGCACATAGGTCGAGACCAGGCGCGTGCGCGGCTCCAGTTCCGCCACGTCGAGGCTGGCTTCGTGGTTGCGCCACTTCACGCTGGGGCGGGCCAGCAGCAGCGGGTGAATCAGTTTGCTGCGGATCAAATCGCCGCGCGGCAGTTCGGTCATGGCGAACAATGCATTCTGCTCGAGGCCGTAGGACTGGCCGCGCGGGACCAGCCGGGCCGTCTCGGTCAGAGCCTTGTCGGTCCTGCGCCAGGACACGGCCACCGGCGCATCGAACATCGGCGGCAGCAGGTCGGCGTTGTGGAAAATGCAGTCGCCGGCCCCGTGCAGGCGCCCGAACCAGGCAGGGTAGTCATCGAGCGCCACCGATTCGACGCTGCGCTCGATGCGGGTATTCTGCGCCAGGTCGAGCTCGACTTCGGTGATGATGCCTACCGCGCCATAGCCGCCGGCGGCGGCGGCGAACAATCCGGCGTTGCGGGTGCGCGTCGCTTCCACCACCGTGCCGTCGGCCAGCACCAGCTGCAGGGCGCGTACCGAGTTCACCACCGGCCCATTGCCGACGTAGCGCCCATGGGCATTGACCGATACGGCGCCGCCCACGGTGAAATTCGAAAAGCTTTGCATGGTGTGCACGGCCAGGTCCAGCGGGTCGAGGGCATCCTGCAGGTCGCGCCAGCGCATGCCCGCCTGGACCCGGGCCACGCGTGCGTCCGCATCGAGCCGGACCAGCCGGTTCATGGCGCGCATGTCGAGGTGCAGGCCGCCGGTGATGGCGACCTGGCCGCCCATGCTGTAGCGGCCGCCGCCGACCGCGATCCTGCCGGGCCAGGCGCGCACGGCCTGCGCGACCTCCTCGGTGCTGCGGGGCGCGGCGACGCGGGCGACTTCCACCGGGTACAGCCCGGTGACGTTGGGAATGGCGATTCCTGGGGCGGCCAGGACCTGGGGCGGCGACAGGGCCAGCAGGCCGGCCCCGGCCATGGCCTGGGCGAGGAAGCGGCGGCGTGGTGGATGCATGGGTTCTCGTGCAAAAGGCTTGGGCCGGAAGTGGCGAACCCGGAGCATCCGGCATCGGCTGCTGGCCTGGCAAGCAGCCGATGCGCCGGTAGCACGGCGCGATACCGCACGTATCGTGTAGACATGCCGACAATCTGCTCGCGTAAGTGAATCAGCGCACGGAGCGGATCGAGGCGAAGCCCTAAAGTGGAAGCGTCTCTTTCAGGACATCCCTAGTTTTGGACTTCACCCGCTCCCCAACCGGAGCGGGTTTTTTTTTGCCGCGCCAGGTCGCGGCGACGGTGCGACGGTCTGTGTGAGCCAGCGTACGGAAGCGGCCTCGTGCGCCGCTTATAGTGGAAGCGTCTCTTTCAGGACATCCCTAGTTTTGGACTTTGCCCGCTCTTCGAAGCGGGCATTTTTTTTGTACGTGTGCGCCGGTTCAGGCGGGGATGTTTTCCGTGCCCAGGACCTTCCTTCTGCGCTTGCGCGACAGTGCCAGCCCGCCCAGGGCCGTGCCGAACAGGGCGAGCGAAGCCGGTTCCGGCACGGTGAAGTCATCCATGGCCCATTGCGTGCCGCTGCTGTTGTAGATGACGAGCGTATCGATGTCCTGCCATCCGAGCCCGATCCACAAGGGCGTGGCCGTATCGATCACATAGGACACGGCGGTCGAATAGACCAGGCGGCCGTCGCGCCAGCCGTCGAAGGCGAGTTCCTGCTCGAGCCAGGCGGAAGTGAAAAAGGCGCCGACGAAGTCGAATCCGCCTGCCTTCGACACCGCCGCGATGCCGCCGTCGCGGTTGAAGGCGGTATTCGCGAACGAGACCGTGCCGGCGGCGTAGCCGCTGCCGGGATAGGCATCCGCCCGGATCGCGCCCAGGGTGTCCCAGTCGAAGCCCTGGTAGCCGTTGGCGATCGGCGCGCTTTCGTCGCCCGGCAGATCGTCGAAGCCGATCACGCCGGCGGAAGCGCCGGCCGACGCCAGCAGGAGCAGCAGGGAGAAGATGCTGTGTTTCATGTTCGTATTCCTCATGCTTGGGTGATCAGCGGGCCAGGGCCGCGATATCGGCATCGCTAAGGGCCGCGCCATAGATGCGCAGCTCGTCCATCGCGCCCTTGTAGGGCGTGTCCCACCGGTTCACGCCCAGCGCGAACACGCCGCCCGTGGTGGTGAACACGTTGGGGAAGTTGCTGCCGCTGAAGCGCTTCACGCCATCGACGTAGACATGGACGGCGCCGTTCCTGACGCTGAAGGCCACATGGGACCAGCGTCCGACCGGCAGGTTCATGCCCAGTCCCGCGTCGTACCAGGCCGTCCCCGACCACAGCATGGAGGCGCCGTTCACGAAGCCATGCCCCATCGGCAGGAAGCTGATCCAGGCGTCGGTGGTGCGGGCGCCGAAGAAGGTGGTGCTCAAGGCCGTCAGTTGGGCCGGCTTGAGCCAGAGCGCGACCGTATAGGTATTGGTCGAGATCAGGCCGTTCGGCAGGCGGATGCCGCTGGCGCCGTTGAAGACGGCGGCCTGGCCCTTCACGCCTGCTTCATAGCCGATGCTGCCGCCGGCGACGTCGAGCCTGGCCCCGACCACGGTGCCGGGCGCCGAGGCGCCATTGGTGTCGGACAGGTTGCCGTCGAAGGCGTAATGCGCCAGCAGCCCCCCGGCCTTGCGCACCGTGACCGTAAATGGCTTGGTGGCGCTGGCCGTCCCTTTGCCGATGCGGGCAGTCAGGGTCACGGTGACGTCGGTGGCGGCCGGGGTGACGACGCCGCTGTTGCTCACGACGGCGGGATGCGACGAGTTCCAGGCGATGGTCGCGCCGCGCGTCGCCGTGGTCGGCAGGTTCAGGTTGGCGCTCACGGCCGCCGTATTGCCCAGGCTGAGCTCGGCGTGGATGGCATTCACCACCTGCGCATCGGTGCGCGGGACCAGGCGGCTGCCGAACACGGCCACCCCTTCGCGCGACAGGGCCGACAGGGTCATCACATAGCTTTTCGAGGTCTCGTCCCACTGGCTCAGGAAGATGCCCTTGTAGGGCGAGGGCGAGCCCGCCAGGCGCAGCTCGACGCCGTTCGCACCGGAGAGCAGCCAGCTCCCCGTCACCGCGCCGCTCACGGCGCCGTCGCTGCCCAGCGTGACCGACTGCGATTTCTTGAGCGCGGCGGAGATGTCCTTGCCGTGGTTGACGAGCAGGTAGTCGCCGATCACGAACTCGCGCCGCACCGCCGTCGCAGTCTCCTTCGCGTAGCGGTAGGGCGCGACGACCGGCCAGCCGTCGGCATTCATGAACATCTGGTGGACGCGGACTTCGTGCTGCTCGCCGCGCTCGGGAAAGCGCGCATGGAAGACCAGGAAATGCCTGCCCGTCGCGGCATCGTAGTAGGCCGAGTTGTGGCCGGGCGAGACGTAGCCGGTGCCGATGCCGGTGCCCGGCTCGCCCAGCTTGCGCTCGAACAGGAAGTTCCCCATCAGCTTGACGCCGTAGGGCGCGATCGAGGCATCGTCGAACAAGGGCTTGTTCGGATCCGAGCGGACCTTGGCCATGTCATTGCCCTGGGCGTCCAGGTAGGGGCCATCGGGCCGGAGCGAGCGCGCCACGCGCATGTTGTAGCCGCCGTTGGCGTCCAGCCCGCCGAACGAGGTGAACAGGTAGTAGTAGGAGGTGGCCGGGCTGTACATCACGAAGGCGCCTTCGATGCGGCTGTGGTTGCCGCCCATCAGGCGCTTGCCGTAGCCCTGGCCAGGCAGGGGCATGCCGTTGGTCGGGTTCATCTGCATGATGAAGATGCCGCCCGAATACGAGCCGTAGATCATCCATAGCCGGCCCGCATTGTCGAAGAACACGTGGGGATCGACGGCATTCGGGTGCTTCAGCGCGTCGTAGACGGTGCCGTCATGGCTGGGCTGTCCCCACATGCCGGAGCGCAGGATGATGCCCTTGTCGACATAGGGTCCCTCGATGCGGTCGGCCACCGCGATGCCCAGGGCGGAGCGGGGCGAGTCGCCCTTGCAGGCGTTGTAGTACATGTAGAACCTGCCGTCCGCCAACTGCCTGACGTCCGCCGCCCACAGGGTGCTCGACTCCGCCCAGCTGAAGGCTTCGGACAGTTCGGTGAACACGTTGGCGGTTCCGTTCAGGAACAGCGGATTGGTCGCGCTGACGCCGTCGGTCAGCTGCTGCCAGTTCAGCAGGTCGGTGGACTTGGCGGCAGCGAGGTGGGAACCGAACACGTACCAGGTGTCGCCCGACTTCACGATCGAAGGATCGTGGACGGAGGCGTTCTTGAAGCTGATCGGCGTGAATCCGGCCTGGGCGGCGGCATCCGCGGCGAGCAGGGACGAGGCCAATAGCGCCCCCAGCCCCCATAGCGAAAGGGTGTTCTTCATTGCATGTCTCCGTGATCGTATTGTCGTGATGCCGGCGCATGCAAGATTGAAGAAGTCTTTGCCTTTTTACTAATGAGATTAATGCGGCGGCCGATACCCGTATCGGTATCGGCCGCCGTGGCAGCAGGGAAGTGCTGGCGCAGCCTGCTTACAGCAGGGCCGCGGTGAGGCTCTTCACTTCGTCGGCCGATTCGGCCAGCACTTGGGCCAGGGTGCCTTCGCCGATGGTGAAATCGATGGTGGCGGCCGAATCCATGCTGGTCGCGCCGGGGCGCGCGTGCAGCGGGGAAGGGAAGGGGGCCAGGTCCTTGGCCAGCAGCAGGGTGTCGCCCAGGGTTTCCGGCGGCAGGGCGCGCATGCCGTTCCACAGCGCCTCGATGGCGCCCATGACGGGCACCGGCACGCCGAGCTTGAGCAGCACGCCGCGGCCGATCGCCACTTCGCCATGCTCGATCCACTCCGCGGCGCTGTCGCCGCTGGCATCGTCGAGCAGGCCGGGGAAGTCGGCGGCGCGCGAGAGCAGGTAGAAGCCGCCCACCTCGTGCACGATGCCCGCGAACAGCGCGGTTTCCGGGTCGACGAAGGAGACGCGGCGCGCGATCACCTGCGCCAGCGCGGCCACGTGGGCCGAGTGGATCCACAGGGCGTCGGCCTTGGCGCGCAGGCCGGGGTCGACGATTTCGCTGGCCAGCTGGCGCACGATGACCGAGGCGGCCAGCGCCCCCAGGGTACGAAAGCCGACCCGCTGCACCGCCGCGCGGACATTGGTGACGTCATGGCCGGCGCGGTTGTAGGCGACCGAATTGGCGATCGCCACGGTGCGCGCGGCGAGCAGGGGCTCGGCCTGCACCAGGCGCGCCGCCATCTCGGTGTGGCAGTCGGGCTCGTTCAGGGCGCGCTGCAGCTTGAGCGTCGCGTCGACGTTCGTAGGAAAGCTGAGCTCGCCGCGGCTGGCCTGGGCGGCGATGCTCTTGAGTGCGGAGAGTCGGTCCATCGAAAAATTATACCCCTATCGCTCTGTCCAGCTTAGAAAAATTGCTCTAGGGAATTATTTCGATGTTTGATTTACATCAAGGCTCGCTGAAGATGGCGTCGCAGCCTTCCTTCTGCTCTTCGAGGTCCTGCAGTTCGTCGACCAGGCCGAGGTCGAGCAGTTCTTCGGTCGCGTTCATGAAGCTGTTGAGCTTGGTTGCACCGATGAGGCGGTAGATCTCGCCGGCTTCGTTGCGCACGCCGATCAGCATCGCTTCCTGGCGGACTTCGTCGAGGGGAGCGACGTCCAGCAGGATGTTACCGATGATGTGCTTGTCGAAATGGGCAGGCTTCTTGCCTTCGATCAGGGATGTTTTCAAGGCAATTCCTTTGCTTGTAGTGGGTGGGGAGGAAGACTGCCGGCGTCGATCTGGTCGCGCAGCTTGCGCAGCACGTTTTCCAGGGCATCGAAATCGGCGTCGCCGTAGCTCGAAAACAGCTGCTTGCCATGCGCGATTACCCGCGGAAACACATCGCGGAACACACCGTCGCCGGCGGGCGTGAGGCGCACGAAGTAGGAGCGCTTGTCGTCGCTGCTGCGTTCGCGCACCACCAGGCCCTTCTGCTCCAGGCGCTCGATCACGCCGGTGAGCGTGCCCTTGGTGATCAGGGTGCGTTCGCCGAGTTCCTTGTAGCTCATGCCGGCAGTGTTACCCAGCGTGGCAATGATATCGAACTGCGCGTGCGTCAACCCGTGCTGGCGCACCGATTCGCCGGAAAAACGCTCGAAGCCTTGCATGCACTCGGCCAGCAGCCGGACGCTCTTTAAATATCGTTCCCCCATGGGCAGGATTATAGCTGGCCGCGGAGGTTTTTCCGGAACGGCATCGAACCGGCGCAAGGGCAGAGATTGCTCGCCGTTCAGGCATCTCCGGTATCATTAGGCCGATTTCGACCGCCGGGTCCCACGCCCGTTTCCCTTGATGACATCGCCCGTCCGTTCCGATGCAGCCAGTTGACCTGTCCACCCTGGCACAGGAGCGTCCGCTGCGCGTATTGCTGGTGAACGCCGGCGAGCCGGACATGCTGACCTGGTCCGGCCTGGTGCAGCCGCTGCGCCTGGCCGCCAAGCTGCTGGGGCCCGAGCTGCTGCACGTCGACGTGCGCAGTCCCGACAAGTTCAGCGACTCGCAGCGCCACTGGCACCTGGTGCTGCTGGTGGCCGACGAGGCCGAGGCCGCCCTCAGGCCGGCCAACTGCCGCGCCCTGGTCGATCGCTGCCGCGCCGCGCCGTTCTGGGGCGGGGTGGGGGCCGGCGTGCTGTGGCTGGCCGATGCCGGCGCCCTGCACGGCGTGCGCACCGCCTTGCCCTGGGCGCTGTATCCCGACACCAATGCGCTGGCCGAGCAGGCCCTGTTCACCCCCAACCTGTACGAATTCGACCGCAACCGCCTGACCTGCTGCGGCGGCGCGGCCAGCATCGACTTCGCCCTGACCCTGGTCGAGATGCTGTTCGGCGCCGGCCTGCAGGCCCAGGTGAAGGAAATCCTGTGCGTGGACCGGGTGCGCGGCAAGGACGAGCGCCAGCGGGTGGCGCTGCAGGCGCGCTTCGGCAACCTGCAGCCGAAGCTGACCGAGGCCGTGGCGCTGATGGAGGCCAACATCGAAGAACCCCTGTCCACCGACGAGATCGCGCAACTGGTCGGCATCTCGCGGCGCCAGCTGGAGCGCCTGTTCAAGCAATATCTCGGCAGCCTGCCCTCGCGCTACTACCTCGAGCTGCGCCTGCAGCGGGCGCGCAAGCTGCTGCTGGAGACGAACTACTCGATCGTGCAGGTGGGGCTGATGTGCGGCTTCTCGTCGGGCTCGCATTTTTCGACGGCCTTCGGGGCCTTGTTCGGGAATACGCCGCGCGAGGAGCGGCAGAGGAAGCTGGGGCAGTAGAGCCGGAACGCCGCAACCTTCTTTCGGCAACCTGCTCCAAAACGTCATCCCGGCGCAGGCCGGGATCCAATTCCTACGTGCAGTGAGACCGCAAGCAGTACCTGAAGGCAAGCAAAATTGGATACCGGCCTGCGCCGGTACGACGTACTAAGGCCGCGTACTGGCGGCCCTTGTCATTCCCATAATGTTTCCCGACCAAAAACGAAAATCCCTGTCGCACTTCTGTAAGAACTTGTCAGGGTGGCTTTCTATAATGGCTTGAACCTGCGCGGCAATGGGCCCGCGTACAACGATCATCCATGAGGAAGAAGCCATGAACGCAAACCTTGACTCCGGTGTCACCACGCGGCCTGTCACCCGGCAGACCTTCGACGAAGTCCTCGTCCCGACCTACGCCCCGGCCGCCATGGTGCCGGTGCGCGCCAAGGGGCTGGACGTGTGGGACCAGGAAGGCAAGCGTTACCTGGACTTCACCTCGGGCATCGCGGTCTCGAGCCTGGGCCACTGCCACCCGGAGCTGGTCGCGGCCGTGACCGAACAGGTGGGTACCCTCTGGCACCTCGGCAACGGCTACACCAACGAGCCGGTGCTGCGCCTGGGCCGCGCCCTGACCGAAGCCACCTTCGCCGACCGCGCTTTCTTCTGCAACTCGGGCGCCGAAGCCAATGAAGCGGCCCTGAAACTGGCGCGTAAATATGCGCACACCAAGTTCGGCCCGCACAAGTCGCGCATCGTGTCCTGCCTGTCGTCCTTCCACGGCCGCACCCTGTTCACCGTCTCGGTGGGCGGCCAGCCGAAGTACACCGAAGGCTTCGAGCCGCTGCCGCCGGAATTGAGCCACATCCCGTACAACGACATCGAGGCCGCGCGCGCCGCCATCACCGACGACGTCGCCGCCGTGATCGTCGAGCCGATCCAGGGCGAGGGCGGCGTGATCCCGGGCGACCATGCCTACCTGAAGGCCCTGCGCGAGCTGTGCGACCAGACCGGCGCGCTGCTGGTGTTCGACGAAGTGCAGTCGGGCGTCGGCCGCACCGGCGCCTTCTACGCCTACATGGACACCGGCGTCACCCCGGACATCCTGACCTCGGCCAAGGCCCTGGGCAACGGCTACCCGATCGGCGCCATGCTGACCACCGAGGAAATCGGCATGCACCTCAACGTCGGCTCGCACGGCACCACCTACGGCGGCAACCCGCTGGCCGGCACCGTCGGCCTGAAGGTCGTCGAGACCATCAACACCCCAGGCTTCCTGGCGCGTGTGAAGGAAGCGAGCAGCAAGATCTTCGCCAACCTCGAGAAGCTCGCCGCCGATTACCCGCAGGTGTTCGGCAAGCCGCGCGGCCTGGGCCTCCTGATCGGCCTGCCGATGGCCGCCGACTACAAGGGCCGCTCCAAGGACTACACCAAGATCTGCGAAAAGATGGGCCTGATGCTCCTGATCGCTGGCCCGGACGTGGTGCGCCTGGCGCCGGCCCTGGTGGTGTCGGACGAGCAGATCGCGGAAGCCGACCGCATCATGCGCGAAGCGGTCGAGGCATTTATTGCAGGCTGATCCACCGCAGGCATCCGGCCGGCGTACTTTTCGGGGTGCGCCGGCTTCGCTGTTTGATCTCTTCCAGGAGTTCGCATGTTTGTAGTCCGACCGGTTGAACGCGCGGATATCGGGGCCCTCGAGGCCATGGCTGGGGTCACGATCCCCGGCGTGCACACGCTGCCGCGCACGCGCGAAGCCATCGTCGCGGCGGTCGAGCGCTCCATTGCCTCGTTCGCGGCCCACGTCGACATCCCGAGCGAGGAGTCCTACCAGTTCGTGCTGGAAGACCTGCGCACGCGCGAGGTGGTCGGCACCGCCTCGATCCACGCCTCGGCCGGCTCGAACGGCACCTATTTCGCGTTCCGCAACGACGTGATCCAGCAGGTCTCGCGCGACCTGAACATCAGCCACAGCGTGCACGCGCTGACCCTGTGTTCGGAACTGACGGCCTATTCGCACCTGTCGGGCTTTTATATCCGCAACCGCGACGGCGCCGGCCCCGAGGCCGCGCTGCTGTCGCGCGCGCGCCTGCTGTACGCCGTGCTGGCGCCGCACCGCTTCGGCGACCGCTTCTTCGTGCCGCTGGCCGGCGTCACCGACGGCGAGGGCCAGTCGCCGTTCTGGAATGCGCTGGGCCGCAAGTTCTTCAAGATGGACTTCCTCGACGCCGAGCGCGTCATCGACGGGGCTAGAAACCGCACCCTGATCGTCGAGCTGATGCCGCACTATCCGGTCTATGTGCCGCTGCTGCCGGGCGACGCCCAGGCCGCCCTCGGCCAGATCCACCCGAGCGGCCAGCTGGCCTTCCAGCTGCTCACGCAGGAAGGCTTCGAGGCCGACGAGTACATCGACATCTTCGACGGCGGCCCGATCCTGCAGGCCCACAGGAAGGCGCTGCGCTCCTTCTGCGCCTCGCATGTGCGCCAGGTCGAGAGCGCGGGCCGCGCCGCCGCCGGCGGCGACGAACTCGTGACCTATGCCGTGGCCAGCAGCGAACAGAACTTCCGCGCCGTCATCACCGCCTGCCCGCCGGCCGAATCCAGCCAGGTGGTCTGCCTGTCGCGCGACGCCCAGCAGGCGCTCGGCGTGGCGCCCGGCGACAGCGTCACCTGCGTGCGCATCTGAGAGAGGAACCGATGCTCGTAATCCGTGCAGTAAACACCGACGACCTGGACGCCCTGATCGAGATGGCGCGCCAGGCCGGCAGCGGCATGACCACGCTGAAACCCGACCGCAAGATGCTGGGCGACCGCGTCGCGACCGCGGTGGCCTCGTTCAACGAAAGCATTCCGCCCGAACAGCGCGACTACATGTTCGTGCTCGAGCACACCGAGGACGGCCGCATCGCCGGCGTGTGCGCGATCAAGGGCGCGGTCGGCCTCACCGAACCTTTCTACAACTACCGCATCGGCACCCTGGTGCACTGCAGCCGCGAACTGAACGTGTTCACGCGGATGGAGACCCTGTACCTGTCGAACGACCTGACCGGCTCGTCCGAGCTGTGCTCGCTGTTCCTGCTGCCGCAGTACCGCGCCGGCTTCAACGGCAAGTGGCTGTCGAAAAGCCGCTTCCTGTTCATCGCCCAGTTCCAGCACCTGTTCACCGAGAAGATCATCGCCGAGATGCGCGGCTACCAGGCCGAGGATGGCACTTCCCCTTTCTACGAAGGCCTGGGCCGCCACTTCTTCAAGATGGACTTCGACCACGTCGACGGCCTGACCGCGATCGGCAAGAAGTCCTTCATCGCCGAGCTGATGCCGCGCCAGCCGCTCTACGTGGACTATCTGCCGGAGTCGGCGCGCGAAGTCATCGGCAAGGTCCATACCTCGACCCAGCCGGCGCGCAAGCTCCTCGAAAACGAAGGCATGCACTACGAAGGCTACGTCGACATCTTCGATGCCGGCCCGGTGCTGCAGGGCCGCGTGTCCGAGCTGCGCGCGGTGCGCGACAGCGTGCTGGCGCAGGCGGTCGAAGGCGCCCACGAGGACGAGACCGAACACCTGCTGGTGTCGAACACCAGGCTCACCGATTTCCGCATGATCCTGACCCGCGGCGTGCCGGGCGCCGCCCGCATCGCCCTGTCGGCCCAGGAACTGTCGCAGCTGCGCGTGCAGGAAGGCGACGACGTCCGCACGCTGCCCCTCAACACAAGGAAGAACGCGAATGCCTAATCTCTCGAATTACATCGACGGCGAATGGCTCGCCGGCAGCGGCCCCGAGCTGGCCACCATCGACCCTTCGACCGGGCGCCAGACCTGGACCAGCAATGCCTCCACCACCGAGGACGTGGCGCGCGCCGCCGCCGCCGCCCGCAACGCCTTCGAAGCCTGGGCCTTGAGGCCGATTGACGAGCGCATCGCCGTCTGCACGCGTTTCCGCGACCTGCTCAAGGAACACAGCGAGGAACTGGCCTCGATCATCGCCGAGGAAGTGGGCAAGCCCCTGTGGGAAGCGCGCACCGAAGTGACCACCATGGCCAACAAGATCGACATCTCGGTCCAGTCCTACGGCGCGCGCACCGGCGAAACGGCCTCGAAGGTCGCCGACGGCAATGCCGTGCTGCGCCACCGCCCGCACGGCGTGTTCGCGGTCTATGGCCCGTACAACTTCCCCGGCCACCTGCCGAACGGCCACATCGTGCCGGCCCTGATCGCCGGGAACACCGTGGTGTTCAAGCCGAGCGAGTACGCGCCGCGCACCGCGGTGAAGACCGTGCAGCTGTGGGAGCAGGCCGGCCTGCCCAAGGGCGTGCTGAACCTGGTCAACGGCGGCCGCGACACCGGCGTGGCGCTCGGCCAGCACGCGGACATCGACGGCATCCTGTTCACCGGCAGCAGCCAGACCGGCACCGCCCTGCACAAGGCTTTCGGCGGCAAGCCGGGCAAGATGCTGGCGCTGGAAATGGGCGGTAACAATCCGCTGGTGGTGTGGGACATCCCGGAAGATCCGAAAGCCATCGACGCCGCCGTGCACCACACCGTGATGTCGGCCTTCATCTCGGCCGGCCAGCGCTGCACCTGCGCGCGCCGCCTGATCATCCAGGACACGCCGCAAGCCCGGGCATTTCTTGACCGTTTGGTAAAAGTCGCATCGACCCTGCAGCCCGGTCCCTCGAAGGCCGATCCGCAGCCCTTCATGGGTCCGGTGGTGTCGAGCGCGGTCGCCGCGCGCCTGGTCGAGGCGCAGGCCGACATGGCCGCCAAAGGCGGCAAGGTGCTGCTGCCGATGAAGCAGCTCGACCCGAACGCCGGTTTCGTCACCGCCGGCATCGTCGACAGCACCGACGCGCAAGGCATCCCGGACGAAGAGTGGTTCGGCCCGCTGCTGCAGGTGATCCGCGTGAAGGACTTCGACGAGGCCCTGCGCGTGGCCAACGCCACGGAGTACGGCCTGGCCGCGGCCCTGTTGTCGCCATCGGAAGAGCTGTGGAAGCGCTTCTCGGTGCGCGCCAGGGCCGGTATCGTCAACTGGAACCGCCCGACCACCGGCGCGGCCAGCTCGGCCCCGTTCGGCGGCGTCGGCAAGTCGGGCAACCACCGCCCGAGCGCCTACTATGCCGCCGATTACTGCGCCTACCCGGTCGCCTCGATCGAGACGGCGGAACTCGAATTGCCGGCCAAGCTGTCGCCGGGACTGGCTTTCTGATCATGCGTAGCGCTCGCGAATACAACTTCGACGGCCTGGTCGGGCCGTCCCACAACTACGCCGGCCTTTCGTTCGGCAACGTCGCCTCGTTCAGCAACGTGCGCAGCGCCTCGAACCCGCGCCAGGCCGCCCTGCAGGGCCTGGCCAAGATGCGCGAACTAGCCGCGCGCGGCTTCGCCCAGGCCGTGATGCCGCCGCAGGCACGCCCGAACTTCCGCCTGCTGCGCCGCATCGGATTTTCCGGCACCGATGCCGACGTGCTGGCGCGCGCGTGGCGCGAAGCGCCGGTGATCCTGGCCTGCGCCTACTCGGCCGCGCCGATGTGGACGGCCAACGCCGCCACCGTCAGCCCCTCCGCCGACACGCTGGACGGGCGCGTGCACTTCACCCCGGCGAACCTGAACAACAAGCTGCACCGTTCGGAAGAATACCTGCAGGCCACGCGCACCCTGCGCGCCATTTTTGGGGATTCGAGCCGCTTCGTGGTGCACGACGCGCTCCCCGCCGTGCCGGCCTTCGGCGACGAGGGCGCCGCCAACCATACCCGTTTCGCCGCCGCACATGGCGCGGCCGGGGTGGAGTTCTTCGTCTACGGCCGTGCCGAATTCGACCCTGCCGCCCCGGCGCCCAAGAAATACCCGGCACGCCAGACCCTGGAAGCCTCGCAGGCGGTCGCGCGCCTGCACGGCCTGGATCCGGCGCGCACCGTGTTCGCCTCGCAGAACCCGGACGTGATCGACCAGGGCGTGTTCCACAACGACGTGATCGCGGTCGGCAACGGCAACGTGCTGTTCTACCACGAGCAGGCCTTCTTCGACGAAGCCGCCACCATCGATGCGCTGCGCGGCGCGCTGGGCAGCGTCGACACCGACCTGGTGCCGGTGCGCGTGGCCAGCGCCCAGGTGCCGGTGGCCGACGCGGTGGCCAGCTACCTGTTCAACAGCCAGCTGCTCACCAAGCCGGATGGCCGCATGGCGCTGGTGGTGCCGCACGAATGCCGCGAGAACGACGCGGTCTCACGTTACCTGGCCGCCATGGTTGCCGGCGGCGGCCCGATCGACGAGCTGCTCGAGTTCGACCTGCGCCAGAGCATGCGCAACGGCGGCGGACCGGCATGCCTGCGCCTGCGCGTGGCCCTGACCAACGACGAGGCGCAGGCCATGCACGGCGGCGTCATCATGACCGACACGCTGTATGGCCTCCTGGTGGCCTGGGTCGAGAAGCACTACCGCGACCGGGTCGAGCCGAAGGACCTGGCCGATCCGCAGCTGGCGATCGAATGCACCACCGCGCTCGAGGAACTCGAGCGCATCCTCGGCCTGCCGGGCCTGTACGACCTGTCGTAAGGCCTGGTGGCCATGTTCTAATAACGGATTCGGACGGGACACCCCCGTCCATATAAAGCCCGGGTGGCGCGAAGCCACAAGCAAGAGCGCACCCGGGCACACAAACTTTGGAGAAGCAACATGAAAGACATGCCTCAAGATTTGCGCAGCCAGACCCTCAACCTGGTCAACGCAAACCAGTCCGCCGCCGGCGCCAACGCGCAGGTAGGGGCGCTCATCAGCGCCTGGCTCGGATCGCTCGACGACGAAGACCTGGCCGGCACCGCGCCCGAAAGCCTGGCCCCGGTGCTGTGGGAAGGATTCTCGCAGCTGGCCCAGCGCAGCGGCCCCGGCTGCCAGATCGCCACGATGCGCTCTTCCGACGGCCGCGGCGGCATGGCGACTGCCCTGCTGATCCTGAACGACGACATGCCTTACCTGGTCGATTCCTTCGTCATGGCCCTGCGCAAGGAGCGCCAGACCGCATCCGGCGTGATGAACGCCGTGCTGCCGGTGCGCCGTGACGCCAATGGCCTGGCGACCGCGGTCGGCGAAGCCGGCGCGCCGCTGGAATCGATCGTCCTGATCCTGATGAGCGACGAGCTCGAATTCTCCGAACTGGACGCCCTGACCGCGCGCATCCGCATGGTCGCCAACGACGCCGCCACCGTGCACCGCGACGCCCTCAAGATGGCCGACCGCATGACCGCGGTGGCCGCGGCGGCAGCCCAGGCCGGCAGCGCCGAAGGCCAGGAAGTGGCCGCCTTCCTCGAGTGGGCCAAGAACGAAGGCTTCGAGCCCTTCGGCTACGCCTACTACATGGTGAAGGACGGCGCCCGCGAACTCGAGCGCGACATCCCGAGCCGCATCGGCGTGCTGGCCGACACCGCCCACCCGGTCTACGGCACCTGCCTGGCCAACATCCCGGGCGACTTCGAAACCCTGTCGCGCCGCGCCGACACCCTGTCGATCGTCAAGGCCGACGTCGAGGGCACCCTGCACCGCGACCAGCCGCTCGACTTCATCGGTGTGCGCAACACCGATGCCCAGGGCAAGATCCTGGGCGAGCACTGCTTCGTCGGCCTGTTCACCCGCGCCGCCACCTCGACCCCGCTGGCGCGCCTGCCGTTCGCGCGCGGCCGCGTCGCCAAGGTGCTGTCGATCGCCGGCGTGCGCCAGGAAGGCTTCCGCGCCGAGAAGTTCGTCGAGATCCTCGAGTCGCTGCCGCGCACCGAAGCGCTGGAAGCCGATCCGGAATGGCTGGCCCAGGTGTGCTCCTCGGTCGTGTCGATGTACAAGCAGCCGCGCCCGAAGGTCTTCGCGCGCCGCGACGTGTATGCGCGCCACCTGAACGTGCTGGTCTACCTGCCGCGCGAGCGCTACAGCGCCGCCGTCGCCGCCAGCCTGGCTTCGGCCCTGAAGGACAGCTCGGGCGCCCGCGACGTACGCGTCCAGACCCTGGTGGCCGACGGCCCGCTGGCCCGCGTCTACCTGATCGCGCACGCCGCCCGCTATCCGCTCGACCTCGAAACCGACATCCAGCAGCCGCTGCTGGCGGTGCTGGACGGCTGGCATGACCGCTTCGCCGCGTCCACCAACACCATCGAAGACGCCGGCCTGCGCAGCAGCCTGCGCAAGCTCGGCGCCAACCTGCCGGTCTCTTTTGTCACCAACACCGCGCCGGAAACCGCCTTCCGCGACCTGCAGGCCCTGCTGAAGAACGGCCCGGGCGACGGCCAGAACCAGCGCGTCGCCGTGCGCGTGGAGCCGGGCGACGCCGCCAACGGCATCGACGCCTCGATCCGCCTGTACTCGGGCGAAGTCGTGCCTTCGCTGTCGCGCATCCTGCCGGCCCTGCAGAACGCCGGCATCGCCGTCGACCGCGAGCAGACCTGGACCTTCAAGACCGCCGACGGCGCCGTGCACAACGTGACCGCGCTGGCCGTGGACGACGAAAGCGGCGCCAAGCTGGTCAAGCCGGGCATCATCCCGGTGGCCGAGGAACTGTTCACCGCGCTGTTCAACAACGAAGCCGAAGACGGCCGCATGAACGGCCTGACCATCGAAGGCGGCCTGTCGATGCGCGAAGTGCAGCTGGTGCGCGCCTACATCAGCTACTGGCGCCAGCTGGGCTCGAAGTTCTCGGTGCGCTACATGGCCGAAACCCTGCGCACCCAGCCGGCCCTGGTGAAGGAATTCGTCAGCGCCTTCGTGATGCGCTTCGACCCGAAGCTGGGCGAGTCCGAGCATAGCGCCGGCACCGCCAAGCTGTCCGCGTTGAAGGCCGGCCTGTCGACCGTGAACCACGCCGACACCGAAGAGATCATGGCGGCCCTGGTCGACCTGGCCCTGGCCACGGTGCGCACCAATTACTTCCAGAACGCCGGCGAGAAGATGATCTTCAAGGTCGACACCAGCAACCTGGCGCTGGCTCCGGAACCGCGTCCGTACCGCGAGATCTACGTGTTCTCGCGCCGCTTCGAAGGCGTGCACCTGCGTGGCGGCCCGGTCGCCCGCGGCGGCCTGCGCTGGTCGGACCGCATGGAAGACTACCGCACCGAAGTGCTGGGCCTGGTGAAGGCGCAGATGGTCAAGAACGCCGTCATCGTGCCGGCCGGCTCGAAGGGCGGTTTCGTGTGCAAGCAGATGCCGCAGGGGGCCCCGCGTGAAGTGGTGGCGCTCGAGGGCGAAACCTGCTACCGCGAATTCATCTCCAGCCTGCTGGAAGTGACCGACAACCGCGTGCGCGGCGAAATCGTCCCGCCGGAAAACACCGTGCGCCATGACCAGGACGACCCATACCTGGTGGTGGCCGCCGACAAGGGCACCGCGACCTTCTCGGACATCGCCAACAGCATCGCCGTCAAGCGCGGCTTCTGGCTGGGCGACGCTTTTGCCTCGGGCGGCTCGAACGGCTACGACCACAAGAAGATGGGCATCACCGCCAAGGGCGCGTTCGAAGCGGTCAAGCGCCACTTCTTTGAACTGGGCCACGACATGAACACCACCCCGGTGACCATGGTCGGCGTGGGCGACATGTCGGGCGACGTGTTCGGCAACGGCGTGCTGCTGTCGCGCCAGCTCAAGCTGGTGGCGGCTTTTGATCACCGCCACATCTTCCTGGACCCGAACCCGGACACCGAAGTCTCGTTCAAGGAACGCCAGCGCATGTTCGCGCTGCCGCGCTCGTCGTGGGAAGACTACGATAAATCGCTGATCTCGCAGGGTGGCGGCGTGTTCCCGCGCACCGCGCGCTCGATCGAGCTGAGCCCGGAAGTGCGTGCCGTGCTCGACATCAAGGAAACCTCGCTGTCGCCTGAAGAGCTGATGCACCGCATCCTGCTGGCGCCGGTCGACCTGTTCTACAACGGCGGCATCGGCACCTACATCAAGTCCTCGAACGAGACCCATGCCCAGGTGAAGGACCGCGCCAACGACCGCATCCGCGTCAACGGCGGCGAAATGCGCTGCAAGGTGGTGGGCGAGGGCGGCAACCTGGGCGCGACCCAGGCCGGCCGTATCGAGTTCGCCCTGAACGGCGGCCGCATCTTCACCGATGCGATCGACAACTCGGCGGGCGTGGACTGCTCGGACCACGAAGTGAACATCAAGATCTGGCTGGATACCGAAGTCAAGGCCGGCGAGCTGCCGGAAGCCGACCGTAACCGCATCCTGAACGAGATGACCGGTGCGGTGGAAGAGCTGGTCCTGCGCGACAACAAGCAGCAGACCCACCTCTTGACCCGCGAAGCGCAGGCCCAGGCCACCGCCTCCGTGGTGGACGGCTATGCGGCATTGATCACCAACCTGGAATCGGAAGGCGCCGTCAACCGTGAGCTGGAGCAGCTGCCGACCGACGCCGAACTGGCCCGCCGCAAGGCCCTCGGCCTGGGCCTGGTCACGCCGGAACTGGCGGTGGTCATCGCCAACGTCAAGAACCGCTTCAAGCGCACCCTGCTGGCGCTGCCGCTGGTCGAGGAGCCGTGGGCCGAATCGCTGCTGCGCCCGTACTTCCCGGCGCAGATGGTCGCCACCCGCAACCCGCTGAACCACCCGCTGGCCAACGCCATCCTGGCGACCGTGCTGGCCAACGAAGCGGTGAACCGCTGCGGTCCGCTGATGCTGCGCGACCTGGCGGCCGAGCATCGCGTCGACGAGACCGAAGTGGTGAAGGCCTGGGCGCGCGCCTGGTCGGCGCTGCACCTGGCTCCGGTGTTCGACGCGCTCGACGCCGATGCGCTGAAGGTGCCGCGTGACGTCTCGATGGCGGTCGACATGCGCACCCGTGCGCTGATGCGCGCCGTGATCGAAGGCGTGCTGTCCTTGCCGGCCGGCACCGACGGCATGGCCGAGCTCTCGAGCCTGTTCGGCCAGGCCGACCAGTTGCGTGTTCTGAGCCCGGCCCGTTCGGAAGCCGACGGCCACAGCGGCCTGCCGGCATCCTTCACCGCGGCCTGGAAGGCGGTCGAGACCATCGAGTCGCTGGCCACCTTCCTGTTCGCGGCGGTGTCGGTGCAGCGTCCGGGCGGCATGAGCCTGGCCCAGTTCCTGCAGGTCGGCATGGCGCTGCGCCAGCAGGCCGGCATCGACATGCTCGAGCGCGGCCTGAAGCTGCCGGCCCAGAGCAAGGCCCAGGAACAGCTGCGCAACTACGCGATGCAGGCCCTGCGCCGCACCCAGCAGCGCCTGCTGCTGCAGGTGATCGAGCGTGCCGCCCAGGGCGGCGACGCGCTGGCGGCCGTCAAGGAAGTCACCGAGGCGCGCGGCCTGACCGGCTTCGCACAGCCGGTCGAGCTCGAGCAGGCCATGCTGGACGTCTGGGCGCTGTCGGAAGGTTCGAGCCCGGACCGCTTGGCGGGCTGAGCGGATGAGCGCGAACCTGGGTTCCGCGCTGCCGGAAGCGGTGCGCGCACTGGCCGAAGCGGATTTCGCTTCGGTCGCGCAGCGTTTTTCAAGCGCCGGCTTCGCGGTCGCGCTGCCGGCGCCCGGCATCCTGACCGTGAAAGCGGCGACGCTTGACCCGGCACGCGCGAGCGTGCTGGTGTCGGTGGGCGTGCATGGCGACGAGACCGGGCCGATCGAGATGGTGGCCTGGCTGATCGAAGCGCTGTCGCGCACCCCAGCGGCGCTGGCGGTGGACCTGATGCTGTGCGTCGGGAACATCGACGCCATCGCCCAGGGCAAGCGTTTCATCGACGCCGACCTGAACCGCATGTTCCGTGCGGACCGCGGGTCGCTCGCCGGTACCGCCGAAGCGGCGCGCGCCGATGCGCTGATTGCCGCCACCTGCGCCTTCTTCGAAGGCGCGGGGGCGCAGCGCTGGCACCTCGACCTGCACACGGCGATCCGGCCCTCGCACTATCCGATGTTCGCGATCGTGCCCGAGATCATTGCCGATGAACCGCGCAAGGCGCTCATCGACTGGCTGGGACAGGCGGCGATCGGGGCGGTCATCATGAACCCGAAGTCGGTCGGCACCTACAGCTACTACTCGAGCGAGCACCATGGCGCCGCCGGCAGCACCGTCGAGCTGGGGCGGGTCGGCACGCTGGGGCAGAACGACCTGTCGCAGTTCGCCGATGCGTCCCAGGCGCTGGACCGCCTGCTGCGCGGGCAGCCCGGCGTGGCCGCCAGGGCGGCGCCGCACGTGTTCGCGACGGCGCGCCAGGTGATCAAGCTGTCGGACGCCTTTGCCATGTCGGTGGGACGCGAGACCTGGAATTTCACGCCGATGAAGAAGGGCGATGTCATCGCCACCGATGGCGAGACCGTGTACCGCGTGGAGCATGACGAGGAGCTGGTGGTGTTTCCGAACCCGGACGTGCGGGTCGGCTTGCGCGCGGGGCTGATGGTCACGCGTATCGGCTGATCTTGCAAACTTGGATTCCCGCCTGCGCGGGAACGACGTGTTTATTGTGTTGGCCGTAAAACCGTCATGCGCGCCACTGGCGCCCATGACTCCCGGCGCAGGCCGGGATCCAAGTTCCCTTCCAACGCCGCAGCATCAAACCCGCCGCCAAGCTAAACTGAAGCCTTTGCCCCAAGCGGAGGCCTCATGAGCAGCATGCTTTTCTCCCCAGTCAGCCTGGGTCCCCTGCAACTGTCGAACCGCATCGCGATCGCCCCGATGTGCCAGTATTCAAGCGTCGATGGCCTGCCGACCGACTGGCACACCATTCACCTCGGCAGCCTGGCGCTGTCCGGCGCCGGCCTCCTGATCATCGAAGCGACGGCGGTCACGCCCGAGGGCCGCATTTCTCCGGACGACCTGGGGTTGTGGTCGCAGGCCCATCAGGAGGCCTTGGAACCCGTGATCCGCGCGATGCGCCGCCATTCCCCCATCAAGATCGCCATCCAGCTGGCCCACGCCGGCCGCAAGGCCTCGACCGAGGTGCCCTGGGAGGGCGGCGCCCAGATCGCGCCCGACCGGCCGCGCGGCTGGCAAACCGTGGCGCCCTCCAGCCTGGCGCATGCGGACGGTGAGGTGCCGCCGCTGGCGCTCGACGACGACGGCTTGGCGCGGGTCAAGCAAGGTTTCGTCGACGCCGCCCGGCGCGCGCATGCTCTGGGCCTGGACGGCATCGAGCTGCACGCCGCCCACGGCTACCTGATGCACCAGTTCCTGTCGCCGCTGTCGAACCGGCGCGCGGACGCATACGGCGGTTCCCTGGAAAACCGCATGCGCTTCCCGCTCGAGGTCTTCGATGCCGTGCGCGCTGCGGTCCCGCAAGACATGGCGGTGGGCGTGCGCATCTCGGCCACCGATTGGGTCGAGGGCGGCTGGGAGATCGAGCAAAGCCTGCATTTCGCCCGGGAGCTGAAAGCACGCGGCTGCGACTTCATCCACGTCTCGACCGGCGGCCTGTCGCCGCAGCAGAAGATCCCCGTGGGGCCGGGCTACCAGGTCGAGTTCGCGCAGCGCATCAAGGAGGAGACTGGCATGCCGACCATCGGCGTGGGATTGATCACGGAGGCGCAGCATGCGGAAAGCATCCTGCAGCAGGGCCAGGCCGACCTCATCGGCCTGGCGCGCGCCATGCTGTACGACCCGCGCTGGCCGTGGCACGCGGCGGCCCAGCTGGGCGAGCAGGTGTTCGCGCCGCCCCAGTATTGGCGCTCGCAGCCGCGTGAATACAAGGAGCTGTTCGGCAGTAAGTAAGGCATACGCCGGCGGCGCGCAGCTGCAGTTCAGGCAGCGATTCCTGCAGCCTGTCGCACGGGGCGGGCGAAGGGGCGAGGCGCTTGTTAAAGTCGCATCCGTCAACAACCACAGAGGATTTCGCCATGCGTCTCATCGCCCTTGCCGCCATTGCCGCCGCCGTCGCTTCCCTGAGCGGCTGCGCCATCATCGTGTCGCCCAACGACGGCGACGTGCGCATGCGCTCGGTGTTCAGCGACGGCGCGCTCGAGGGCGATGGGGTCGCCGCGCGCGACCAGCGCCAGGTGGCGGCGCACGGCGTGCTGGATGTCAGCGGGTCGATGCAGGTCGAGGTGCAGGTGCGCCCGGGCCAGGCGCCCTCGCTGCTGGTCGAAGCCGACGCCAACCTGCTGCCCTACATCCGCACCGAGGCGCAGGGCAATACCTTGAAGATCGCCAACGAGCGCCAGCTGCGCAGCAAGACGCCGGTACGCATCGTCTACACCACGCCGCGCCTGACCGAGGTGCGCGCCGCCGGCTCCGGCCAGGTGGTCGTGCGCGACCTGAACGGCGCGCCGCTGGAAGTGCGCAAGAGCGGTTCCGGGACGGTAGCCCTGGCCGGCAAGGTCGACAGCCTGCATGCGCGCGTGAGCGGCTCGGGCGTCCTCGATGCGGGCGAACTGAAGAGCGCCAGCGCCGACCTCAGCCTGGCCGGTTCGGGCCGCATGAACATCGGCGAGATTCGCGGCGACTATGTGCGCGCCAGCGTGGCCGGTTCCGGCGTGCTGCAGGCCGGCGGCGCGGTGCGTTCGCTCAATGCCCGTGTTGCCGGCTCGGGCAGCGTGGACCTGGCCGCGCTGTCGACGCAGGATGCCGACCTGGCGGCGGATGGTTCGGGCGGGATTCGCGCCACCGTGAAGCAGTCGCTGGTGGCGCACGGCGGCGGCTCGGGCGGGATCCGGGTGTATGGCCGCCCGGCGCAGCGCAGCGTCACTGGCCGTAACGTGCACTTGCTGGATTGAGAAATGACCTGGCGCGGCAAACGCTCGCCGGATGAATTCGTAGGGTGGTCGGCTTTGCCGACCGCGCGTTCAGCTATCGGATGCATTCAGGCACGGCATGCACTAGCTGTACGCGCGGACGGCGTAGCCGTCCACCCTACAAAAACCGGTCCCGCTTACAGCAGGTTGTCCAGCAGGTCCGGCCCGAACACCTCGCGGTGCAGGCGGCTGGCCGGGGCGTCGGCCGCCAGCAGGGCATTCCACTGCGCCTGCATGAAGGGCAGCGGGCCGCACATGTAGACGTCGGTCTCGCCGCGCGGCCACGAAGGCAGGCGCGCCAGTTCCATCTGGCCCTTGAGGGCGCCGCTCGCCTCTTCCTCTTCATAGAACGTGACCACGTGCAGGTGCGGCATGCGCGCTTTTGCCGCGGCGACGTCGCGCTGGTGCGCGTGCTGCGCCGCGTCGCGCGCGGCGTGGGCGAAGATCACACGGCGCTCCGGGTTGACCATCGCGATGCGGTTCAGGGCCGCGATCATCGGCGTGATGCCGACCCCGGCCGACAGCAGCACGACCGGTTCGTTCGATTCGGTATCCGGCAGGAAGTCGCCGAACGGGTGGATCACGTTCAGCAGGTCGCCCACGTTCGCGTTGTCGTGCAGCCAGGTCGACACCTCGCCTCTAGGTGCGGCGCCGCCATCCTCGCGCTTGACCGAGATGCGCAGGCTGTCCTTGCCCGGCGCGTCGGACAGGCTGTACTGGCGCAACTGGCGGCGGCCGTCCTTGAAGTCCACGGCCACGCTCAGGTACTGGCCCGCCTTGAAGGGCGGCAGGGGTCCTCCGTCCGCAGGAATGAAGCGGATCGAGATCACCTTGTCGCTCTCGCGCACGACTTCGGTCACGCGCATCGGGCGCGTCGCGCCCGGCTGCACGCCGGCTTCCTCGTACATCTTCGCTTCCGCATCGATCAGGAGGCGCGCCAGCGAGGTATAGGCTTCTTCCCAGGCCTTGAGCAGCGGTTCGGTGGCGGCGTCACCCAGCACCGTCTTGATGGCGCCGAGCAGGTGGTGGCCGACGATCGGGTAGTGATCGGCACGGATGCCCACCGCGGCGTGCTTGTGCACGATACGGCTCACCACCGGGCCGAGCGCCGCGGCGTTGCCGATGTTGGCCGCGTAGGCGAACACCGCCGAGGCCAGCGAGGCCTGCTGCGCGCCGCTGGCCTGGTTACCCATGTTGAACAGGTTCTTCAGCTCAGGATGGGCCTCGAACATGCTGCGGTAGAAGGTGGTCGTGATGGCCAGGCCGTGCTCGCGCAGGACGGGGACGGAAGCGTCGATGTACGGACGCGAAGCGCTCGAGATCATGGTGGTTTCCTCTAATGATGCATTAACTATAAATGTTTATGGCCAAAAAATTGGCCCGGACGCGATGGGAAAATCGGTGCGGACGCAGCCATTCTATCAAAAGGTGCTGAGCAAATACATCTTTGAGAAAACAATTTAATTGAGAGAACATAACTACCCCTATAATCGCAGGTTTTAGCGGACGCTCGACCGAAGCGTCCAAAGCTTCCACACAAAGGACACGTCGTGAATCTGACCCTTGGCCAAAAGCTGATCCGCACGAAAACAGCTGAACGACACCATGACGAGAACAGCGGCAGCGGCGGCCTCCAGCGATCGCTCGGCCTGTTCCCGCTGACCATGATCGGCGTCGGCGCCACCGTCGGCACCGGGATCTTCTTCACGATGGTCGAGGCGGTGCCGAAGGCGGGGCCGGCCGTGATCCTCTCCTTCTTGCTGGCCGCCGTCACCGCCGGCCTGACCGCCCTGTGCTACGCCGAACTGGCCGGCCGCGTGCCCGCCGCCGGCTCCTCGTATTCCTTCGCCTATGCGACCGTGGGCGAGTTCGCCGCCTTCATCGTGGCGGCCTGCCTGCTGCTCGAATACGGCCTGGCGGGAAGCGCGGTGGCGATCGGCTGGTCCGACTACCTGAACAACTTCCTGTCGAATGCCTTCGGATGGGAGATTCCTGCCCACCTGCGCTCGCCGATGTTCGTGTCGGACCACCATAACGTCCACTTCAACCCGGGCAACTTCAACCTGCCGCCGGTGATCCTGGTGGCGATGTGCTGCATCCTCCTGATCCGCGGCACCAAGGAATCCGCAACCACCAATTCCATCATGGTGCTGGTCAAGCTGGCCATCCTGATTTTCTTCGTCGTGATCGCCTTTACCGGCTTCGATAGCGCCAACTTCACGCCTTTCTTCAGCCCCGACCCCGACAGCGGCTACGTGGGCATGGCCGGCGTGACCGCCGCCGCCGGCACCGTGTTCTTCTCCTTCATCGGCCTGGACACCATCGCCACCGCCGGCGAAGAGGTGAACAACCCGCGCCGCAACGTGCCGATCGGGATCCTGACCGCGCTCCTGATCGTGACCGTCTTCTACCTGCTGGTGGCGGTGGCCGCCACGGGCGCCCAGCCGGCCCGCATGTTCGCGGGCCAGGAAGCCGGCCTGTCGGTGATCCTGCAGAACGTCACCGGCCAGGCCTGGCCGGCGCTGGTGCTGTCGGCCGGCGCCGTGGTGTCGGTGTTCTCGGTGACCCTGGTGACGATCTACGGCCAGACGCGCATCCTGTACGCCATCAGCCGCGACGGCCTGATCCCGAAGACCTTCCAGAAAGTGGACAAGCGTACCCTGGCGCCGGTCAGCAACACCATCATCGTCTGCGTGGTGGTGGGCGCGGTGGCCGGCCTGGTCGACGCCACCTTCCTGTGGGACATGGTGAGCATGGGCACGCTGACCGCCTTCATCGTGGTGTCGATCGCCGTGCCGGTGATCCGCGCCAAGCAGGGCCCCGGCGAGCCGGGCGCCTTCCGGGTGCCCTTCGGTCCCTACGTGATACCGGGCCTGTCGGTGCTGGCCTGCCTGTACATCATGAAGGACCTGTCGCCGTCCACCTTCCGCGTGTTCTTCATCTGGATGGGCGTGGCGGTGGCGACCTACTTCCTGTACAGCGTGCGCCACAGCCGCCTGAACAAGGCCCAGTAAGTGGAAGTATTCGAAAGGCGGCGCGACCGCTTCGCGCTGTTCGATGCAATGGACAGCGCCGCGGTCAACATCTGCTTCCCGCTCGAGTTGCCGGACTTTCGTCCCTGGTGCCGGGAAGCGGGCCTGGCGCCCTTCCACGTGCTCCTGTGCGCCGTGCTGCGCTCGGTACTCAAGGTCGAGAACTTCCGCTACCGGGTGCTGGACGGCGAAGTGATCCGCATCGAGCGCCTGATCCCGTCCTTCACGGTGGTCAACCAGCACAACGACCTGAATTTCGCCCAGTTCGACTGGTCCGACGACCTGCGTGAATTCGTCGCGCGCGGCATCGCGGCGCGCGAGCAGGCGGGCAGCATGGCTGCCCTGAACATGGAGTATGCGGCGCGCACGCCGCTACAGGCCAAGGAACAGGTGTTCGTGACCTGCATTCCCTGGCTGGCCTTCACCTCCATCCAGCATCCGATCGCTTCGCTGAAGCAGCCGGACATCCCGTCCTTCGCCTGGGGCAAATACCGCGACGCCCCGAACGGCCGCCTGGAGCTGCCGTTCTCGGTGCAGGCGCACCACGGCTTCGTCGACGGCTTTCATATCCATCAGCTGGCGCAGCAGATCGCTGCCGAGCTGGAAGCGATCATGCGCTGATCCGGCGCTGACGGTAACGAGAAGCTGACACGTTATTGAGGTAGGGTGGACGGCAAAGCCGTCTACCCTACAAAAACAAAAGCCACGCGGCTTTGCGGCCGCGTGGCTTTCTCATGCATGGCGCCCCGAGGGCGCCAGCAGGACGCTTATTGCACGCCCATTTCCTTCAGCAGGTTGTCGGCCTTGTCCACGTGCTTCATGTTCCACAGCATGTAGCGGCTGTCGACCTGGATCGAGCGGGTCATGTCCTTGTTGAAGTCCCAGTCCGAGATGATCGAATCCAGGGTGCCGTCGAAGGCCAGGCCGATCAGTTCGCCCTTCGAGTTCAGCGCGGCCGAACCCGAGTTGCCGCCGGTGATGTCCAGCGTGGCCAGGAAGTTGACCGGCACGGTCTTCAGCTTCGGATCGACGTACTTGCCGAATTCCTTGGCCTGGATCGCCGCCAGCTGGGCTGCCGGTGCGTTGAACTCGCCTTCGCCGGTGTGCTTGGCCACGATGCCCTTCGGGGTCGTGAACGCGGTCCAGGAGCCGGTGCCGTCGGCGCCGACGTCACGGCCCATCACCTTGCCGAAGGTAACGCGCAGGGTGCCGTTGGCGTCCGGGTAGACGGCCTGGCCCTTGCTGTTCATGTAGGCGATCTTGGCGCGCATGTAGTTGCCGTAGGCTTGCTGGATCTTGCCTGCCAGTTCCTCTTCCTTGGCTTCATCCTTCAGGCTCGCGTCGTACATCGCGACGGCGGCCTTGATGAAGCTGTCGTTCGAAGCCTGGAATTCGGCCGGCGACTTCTTCAGCCATGCGCTGCGCTCGGCTGCGTCGGCCAGCTTGGAACCGGCATAGATGCGGTCCAGTGCGGCCTTCAGCTCGGCTTCGCTCATGCCCGGCTTGATGCCGAGGGCGGCGTCGAAGGCGGCGTCGTGCTCGGCTGCCGGCTGCGCGTTGTACTTGGTCAGGAAGTTCAGCACCAGCGCCTTGTCGACCTTTTCGTCGTAGGTGCGGTCCTGGCCGGCGATGATCGCGTTCCAGCGCTGCATGTCGCGTTCCTGGAAGCCGGTCTTGCGCTCGGCGTCCGGCTTGGTGCGCTCGTTGGCCAGGCGGTACAGCGAACGTGCCGAGGACAGGAACTTCGGCTGGGCGTACGACAGGTAGAAGCCCTTCTTGGCGTTGGCGTCGCGCTCGGCGATCAGCTTCTCGGCCTGCTCGATGTCGGCGGCGTACTGCGCCTTGCGGGCAGGGTTGGCGTTGACCCAGGCCTTCAGGGCGTTGTGCTCGGCCGTCTTACGCTGCAGGAAATCGCTGTTCGCGTACGAAGTCAGCATGCCCTTGCGGTTCTTGTAGTAGTTGTTGACGCCGGCGATCTGGCCTGCGTACTTGAGCTTGGCGGCCGGGTCGTTCTTGGTCTCGCGCTCGATGATCGCCAGGGTCTCGCCCGATGCCTGCACGAAGGCCGGGTAGTTCCAGGTGAAGGTCGATTCGACTTCCGACGGCAGGCGGTGGCGGTTGGTGCGGCCCGGGTAGCCCAGCACCATGACGAAGTCGCCTTCCTTGGCGCTGGCGCTCGGATCGGCGATCTTCAGCACGTGCTTCGGCTTGTACGGCACGTTGTCCTGCGAGAACTCGGCGGACTTGCCGTCCTTGCTCACGTAGGCGCGGTAGAAGCCGTAGTCGCCGGTATGGCGCGGCCACATCCAGTTGTCGGTGTCGCCGCCGAACTTGCCGACGCCGGCCGGCGGTGCGTGCACCAGGCGCACGTCGCGGATCTCGAGCTGCTTCAGGCGGTAGAAGTCCAGGCCGCCGTAGAAGCTGGCCACGGTGCAGCGGTAGCCGGCCGACTGTTCGCACTCGGCCACCAGCTTCTTCTGGTTCTTCTCGATGGCGTCGATGCGTGCCTTGCCGCTCAGCTTGGCAACCTCGGGGGTGATGATCTGGTCGGTGACCTTCGCCACTTCCTCGGTCACGTAGACGCGGCTGCCCGGGGCGGCCGGCAGTTCTTCGGCGAAGGTCTTGGCCAGGAAACCGTTGGCCAGCAGGTCGCGCTCCGGCTTGGAGTTGACCGCGATGCTGTTGTAGATGCAGTGGTGGTTGGTGACGACCAGGCCCTGCGGCGAGACGAACGAGGCCGAGCAGCCGCCCAGGCTCACGATGGCGCCCATCGGGAACTCGGTCAGCTTGGTCAGGGTGGACGGATCCAGCTTGAGGCCGGCGGCTTTCAGTTGCTTGGCTACTTGTGGCAGCTGCTGCGGCATCCACATGCCTTCGTCCGCATGTGCGGCGAAGCTGGTCAGGATGGCCAGCGAGAGGAGGGTCTTTTTCATTCGCGTCTGTCTTGTTAAGGATGGGAACACTCGGGCTCCGCGGAGCATCCAAGAGTATCCGTAATCCCTATATGCATCGTCAACCAATATTTCGTACAGACAAACGCCTAGTTTTTTAGTGGAAACTTGTCCTACAACTGCGCGCTGAACAGCGAGGCCAGGCTCGTGCTGAGGCGCTGCCACCACGGCCGTTCGCGGTGTTCCGCTTTCGTCACCGGGCTCGAACGCCGCCAGTCGTCCTCGAAGATGGCGGTCTGCTCGCGCGCGAAGCCCTCGTGCAGGATGTTGAGGTTGGCCTCGTCGTTGATGCTGAACGAGCGGTTGTCGAAGTTGGTCGAGCCGACCGACACCAGCAGATTGTCGACGATCAGGGCTTTCACGTGGTACATCGTGGGCTGGTACTCGGCCAGTTTCACGCCCGCGGCCAGCAGTTCGCCCCAGCGCTCGCGCGAGGCGGCCTTGACCAGGTCGGAATCGATGATCTCGCCCGGCATCAGGATGCGCACCCGCACGCCGCGTTTCGCCGCCTCGATCAGGGTGCGGATGGTGAGGTCGTCGGGCACGAAGTAGGCCGCCGACAGGTCGATGGTCTTGCGCGCCGAGGTGATCGCCATCAGGTACATCAGGTGCATCGACTCGGCGCCGCCGGTCGGCGAGCTCGAAAACATCTGGGCCGGCATGTCGCCCACGTGCTGCAGGGCCGGGAAGTAATCGGCGCCGTCGAGCACGGTGCCGGTGGCCTTGGTCCAGTTGTCGTTGAATACGGCCTGCACCTGGCCGACCACCGGTCCTTCGATGCGGAAGTGGGTGTCGCGCCAGTGATCCTTGTCCTGGGCGTTGCCGCGCCACTGGTCGGCGATGCCGACCCCGCCGGTGAAGCCGACCTTGCCGTCGACCACCAGCAGCTTGCGGTGGGTGCGGTTGTTCAGGCGCGCCAGCTTCCACCATACCGGCTTGTGGTAGCGCTGTACCTGCACGCCGGCCCCTTTCATGGCGTCGATCTGGGCCAGGTCGAGCTTGAGGCTGCCCATGAAATCGAGCATCACGTGCACCTTGACGCCGGCGCGGGCGCGCTCGATCAGGGCGTCGGTGAATTCCTTGCCGATCGAGCCGGACCAGTAGATATAGGTTTCGAAGGTGATGGTCTTCTCGGCCGCGCGGATCGCTTCCAGCATGGCCGGGAAGATCTGGTCGCCGTTGAGCAGGACCTCGACTTTATTTCCTTCGAGAATGGGTGGGCCGAGCAGGACGCCGAGCGAGCGGCGGAACTGCGGGTCGTTGGTGTCGTACTGCCGGGTCAGGCGGGTTTCGATTTGCGTTTCGCTCGGCATGAAATTGAGCGCGAGCACCCCGCCGACCAGCGTGAGGGCGGCCGTGACGAGGATGGTCCAGAATCGTTTGGGTGATAGTAAGGACATACGGAAAGACGGATCGAACTGCGGGCGTAAAAAAACCAACGCATGAAGCGTTGGTTTTTAGGTAGGGCTACCCGATTGCTGATTAACGAACACGGCCGCGACGCAGCAGGTTCACGATTGCCAGCAGGATGACAGCACCCAGGAACGACACCAGCAGCGACGACACGCTGAAGTCATCGGAGTTGATGGTGCCGGTGCCGAACAGCGGCGACAGCAGCCAGCCGCCCAGGAAGGCGCCGACGATACCAACCACGACGTTGAGAATCATGCCTTGTTCTGCGTCGGTTTTCATGACCATGCTGGCCAGCCAGCCCAGAATGCCACCGACAACGATCCAAATGATGAATAACATGGTGTACCTCCTTCAAAGTAAGAAAACATACCCCCAGGCCCTTGAATTGCCGTGGCCATGGAGAAAAGTCTAGAGACCAGTCCCCTTCAGGTCGGTGCGGCAACGAACGTTAGACGGCGAATCTGCAAGCCTGTTCTGGCGCCGTGAACTGTCGAGCGAAAAGAACCGGGTAGGGTGCGTCAGCGAACAGAAGAGGTCTTGTACCGGGCATAAGGTTTCAACACTTGCAAGATCGATTTTGTCTGCAGGACCCAGCACCTGAACCTTCTGAAAGGATTCGCCATGAGCAACTACGATTCGAATACCCAGAACACCCAGAATTCCCGCATGGTCACTGGCCTGTTCCCCGACCGTGCCAGCGCAGAACGTGCCTATTCCTCGATCTCGACTCGCGGCTATACCAAGGACGACGTCAACCTGATGATGTCGGACGATGCCCGCAAGACCCATTTCAAAGATGCCGACACTGAACTGGGCAGCAAGGCTGCCGAAGGCGCCGGCATCGGCGCCGGCATCGGCGGCACCATCGGCGCCGTGCTGGCAGGCATTGCCGCCGTCGGCACCACCCTGGTGCTGCCGGGCGTTGGCCTGGTCGTCGCAGGCCCGCTGGCAGCGGCCCTGGCCGGCGCCGGCGCCGGCGGCATCACTGGCGGCCTGATCGGCGCGCTGATCGGCGCCGGCATCCCGGAAGACCGTGCTGCCCACTATGAAGAAGGCATCAAGCGCGGCGGCATCGTGATGGGCGTGAATGCCCGTTCGGACGAAGACGCACGCCACATCCAGCAGTCGTGGACCGACAGCGGCGGCACCCACATCATCGGCACCGGCGTCGGCGCCCTGGGCGGCGCGGCGGCAGGCGCCGCGATCGGCTCGGCAGCCGGCCCGGTCGGCACCGTGGCCGGCGCCGCCATCGGCGCGGTCACCGGCGGCATGGCCGGCAAGGGCGTGGGCGAAGTCGTCAACCCGAAAGCGGGCGACGACCTGTCGGAGCACTACCTGGCCAAGGGCGTGGGCGCCAGCAGCGGCGCGGCCGTGGGCGCGATGGCCGGCGCGGCGGCTGGCCCGGTCGGCATGGCTGCCGGTGCGGTGGTCGGCGGCCTGGCGGGCGGCGCGGCCGGACGCGGTGCCGGCGAAGTCGTCAACCCGAAAGCGGACGATGACCTGAACGACCATAACCTGGCGCAGGGTGTCGGCGGCGCCGGTGGCGCGGCAATGGGCGCCGCTGCCGGGTCGGTGGCGGGCCCGATCGGTACCGCCGCGGGCGCCGTGATCGGCGGCCTGGCTGGCGGCGCAGCCGGCAAGGGCACCGGCGAAGTCGTCAACCCGAAGCCGGGCGACGAGCTGCGTGACCACCACCTGGGCACCGGCGTCGGCGCGGCCGGCGGCGCTGCGGTCGGCGGTGCGGTGCTGGGCGGCGCAGTGGGCGGCCCGGTCGGCGCGGTGGCCGGCGCCGGCATCGGCGCGGCCGTCGGCGGCATGGCCGGCAAGGGCGTGGCCAAGATGGTCAACCCGCAGGAAGAAGACGCCCACTGGCGCAACCAGTACCAGACCCAGCCGTACTACACCCCGGGCTACACCTACGACGACTACGCGCCGGCCTATGCGCTGGGCTACAACTCGGCAGGCCGCTACCCGGGCGGCTACGACATGCACGAGAACGAGCTGTCGACCGAATGGGAACGCACCAAGGGCAATTCGCGCCTGAGCTGGGACCAGGCCAAGCACGCCTCGCGCGCCGCATGGCACAAGGTCGAGCGCGCCATCCCGGGTGACGCGGACCGCGACGGCCGCTGATCGCTGACGGCGTCCTGGCGTAAAAAAGCCTCGGTTCCTTGTGGGACCTGAACTGAACCCCAAAAGTTGGACACCAACTTTTGGGGTTTTTTCATGACGAAGTACGATGAGCGCTTCAAGCTCTCGATAGTGCAGCAATACCTCGATGGCAAAGGCGGCTACACGACGC